>CATJCJ010000342.1 GCA_949738935.1 uncultured Eubacteriales bacterium
ATATATCTTTTCTACAAAAACCGGATTCATGGAGCCAGGGCAATGCTGCGGGCGGATATGCTGAAAACATTTGCAAATGAGAAGGGGTGTAATCTTTTTGTACTGCCAAGTTCGGTGCATGAGATTTTGCTCATTTGTGCTGAAAAAGAGATGTGTGTGGCGGAACTGAAAGCGATTGTCAGTTCCGTTAATCGTAATCCTAATCTCATAGAGGCGGAAGAGGTACTATCGGATTCTGTTTATTATTATGACTGTAGGATTGGGGAAATTAGCATTGCAAAGGAGGATAAATAATTTTAAAAGAACTAAGGAATATGTTATTTTATTAATAGCAATGCTACAAGTGCTTGTGTTAACAATATTTCTTTGATGATTATAAGAGCTAGAGAAAAGGGGAAAATTTGCAAAAATCTATATATAAATAAAGATCAAATTTTCCCCTTTCAATTAATTATCCAGTATTAAAGGATTATCTATTGGAATTAAAATTTTAGGATTTAATTTCCAGTTCTTATAATAAGAAATATTATGTTGATAGCAAAAATCAAAACTGCAGGCAAGAACAGTTGGGTGACAGCATTTGTACAGAAAGTCCGAAGCAGTTATATTGAAATAAAGATAACTAAGGGAGCAGTTCAAATTATATAGTGTATCGGTATTCTTTAATGAATCGGTAAGGTGTTTTACGCTGGAAGATTTGCTAGCAGGGTAAGTTCCTTTAGAAAATGTTTCGGTACTTTTTTTTAATAAAGAGTAAAATGTGTAAGGATTACTCTTAGATAAATGGAATTTTATGTAATCCTCAAGGACTTTGGTGATTTTGTGTAAGTCCCCTTTATATATGTCCCAAAGATATTCTTCTATTGTTAAGGTTATACCAGGTAACACATAGGAAGCAAGTATTTGGAAATTAAGATATATATTTAATTGCTGCTCATCATTTGTGTTAAGCGAAAAATTTTTCATAGTATCCGTATATTTTTTAAATATATATTCGGTTAAACTGATATAAGGAGTATCAAATAATTTTGTGTACAATAATGCAGAAAATGTATTGTTAAGGTCTTTTTTGGTGACTTGCTCTTGATTATAGTACGAAGAGATACATTTCTGAAATTGTATTGGACGATATAACTCTTCAAATTGATATACATTATATTCCGTTTGAAAGACAGTATCAGAACCTTTTTTATTTAAATAAACAGATGCCATATTATGAACTTTAAAAGGTTGAATACCTTTCATAGCATTTTTTTCCGGATAGATGCTTTTTGAGTAACAACCAAGCATGAAAATTAAATCGGCTTTATCTAATAGTGGTTTGATTTTTTCGTTAGATTGGGATAGAAACTGACTCCAAAAGGAAAAAAATGTATGCGGTTGCATAGGTAAAGATCCCAGATATGCAGGAGGATCTGCTTCAGTTATTGATAGAAGCTCTTTTTTTGTTTGAGAGATAGAAGTTTCTAAAGTTGATATATCGTTTTGGTCATTATAACACTTTTGATAAGCTCTAATACAGTCTCTTATGGTAACAGATTCGGAGGATTGTATTTTTAAAGTTGTTTTTGCGGTATTATAAATATTCATAGCGATTTCATAGCAGACACATCCATAATGGTCCTTGAAATAATCTTGGACAATAAGAGGACATGCTTCTAGTGTACGACGCAGACATGAGAATATAGAGTCCATGATAGAAGCGGGCTCTTTTTGCTCTTCTTGTTCTGCACTTTCTTTATTTATTGTTTCATATAATTCAGTAAGTAAATTTGATAGAAAAAATGATTTAGAAGATATAGTTCTGTAAAAATATATGTCTGATTCATATGGTTGTTTCATATGTAGTCCTTTCTTGATGAAATCTTATAAAAAAAATCCGGAAAATAAGGATAAGTTGTCAGTACATCTTTTGTTATATAATACGGGCATAAGGTAAGGAGGTGAAAAAATGTTTTGCTCGGATATTATATCATCAGATATACTGGATTGGCAAGATTACTCTACTATTTTTATTGATGCGCCTACTGGGAGCGGAAAAACGACTTTCATATTGAAGACATTGTTGCCTATGGCATTGGAACTGGGGAGAGAAATTTTGTATCTTTCAAATCGACAATTGCTTCATAAGCAGCTCATCAAACAGGCATGTGAACTGTTTACTATCCCTTATCAGGACATGGAGGATGAGAAGATAGCAGAATTTCCGGGGATTACTTTTATGACCTATCAGACACTTCAAGAATGTCTGCATGCTAACTTAATATTTAACCCAAATCCATTTTATTTTTATTTGGTGGCGGACGAGATACATTATCTATCAGAGGACTCGGATTTCAATCCAAAGATTGGTAGGATTCTAAAGTGGTTTCCCCAAATGGAGAAAAATATTTTTATTGCTATATCAGCAACAATTGACAGTACTTTACAATATTTGGGATTTTATAATGGCGGATGGCAGGAAATGGTGGAAGAGGAGAATAGAACCATTTACTGGAGGGAGCCGCAGAAAATAATAAAT
>CATJCJ010000343.1 GCA_949738935.1 uncultured Eubacteriales bacterium
AGCTGATTCCTTTTAGTCGTAAATGGCTATGGATAGTGATTTTTAAGGCTTTTATAAAATTAATTTTTTAAAGAAAGAAAATTTAGCTTTACAAATTAAACAAAAAAAGGTATTCTATAATTAGGTTGAAATTTTGCATATATTATATTCTGTATCTTTTTATTAATTTATACAAAATGACCTAATTTGAAGAAGAGAAGTCTTTTTGACTTCTATACTTTTATAAAAATATTAATAAGGAGGAATTATATTCATGAAAAAGAATTTTGCGGCCAGAGCAGCGACTTTAACGGTAGCTTTATCTGTTATTGCGGGATTGACGGCTTGTGGTGAAGAAACAAGGGTTCTTGACTCGAACAGAGACAAAAGTCAATTTGTTGAAGCGGACGGAACTATTAAAAAACCCGCAAGTATTAAGCTTGTGACAGATACTAACCTCACGGAAGAGAACAGACGAGATTTGTTTATGAAGGAATATGAGGAGCTTACGGGTATTAAGCTTGATATTGAACAGCCGGCTCATAACCAGTATTATGAAAAAATAAATCTTTCTTTTGCCGGGGGCAGAATGCCGGACGCTATGGAGGTTGGAAACACTTATTATCCCAACTACGCTAACTATGGCGCTTTGTTTGACATGACAGAGGCTTGGGAAGAATCCGACCTTAAAAATGGCAAACTTAAAGATGTTAACGGCAACACTGTTAAAATGGAAGAAAAATATGTAGACGCTCTTAAAATCACAAGAGATGTAAACGGTGATGGTCAAATTACACCGGAAGAGGAAAACAGGCTTTATGGCTTCCCTATGACAAGAGGTAATGGTACTGTTACTTATGTTAGGGGTGACTGGCTTAAAAAAGTCGGTGATGAGGGTAAGCTTGGATATAAACATGATATTTCTGAGTTTAAGTATAAAGGAAACAATGTTTTCTCTCAAGAGGATATGGAAGAAGATTTTTCTGACAGCTCCAATAAAACAAATTCTTCCGGTAAAAAATACGGGGATTATGTTCAGTATATGCCTCAGAACTATGATGAGTTTTTGACTATGCTCAGAGCTTTTAAGGAAATAAAAGACGGTGTTAGTCCCATTACGGCTGCCGGTCTTATAAACACTGAGGCTCCGTATGATATGTATCTTAGAGAGTTCTATCAAAACGCCAGACCTGATTTTTATATTCCGGAGGGAAGCGATAAGTATGTCGATGGTATGTCCGAGCCTCAAATGATTGACGCTTTAAAGAGAATGAAAGCGGCTTATGACGAGGGTCTTATGGACAGAGAGGTTATTACAAACAAAACCTCTACAGCCCGTAATAAATTTTATGAAAGTAAAATCGGTGTGTTTAATTATTGGTCTGGTATGTGGTGCAAAAACTTGAATCAGGATTTGCAGAAACAAGACCCAGACGGCGTCGCTGTTCCTATGCCTCCTTTGGTAGAAACAGAATATATTGAGCGTCCTCCGACGGCTTTGGCTGTTACTACGGCGGCGGAAAATCCCTGGGGTGTTTTCAAATGGCTTTGTGAGTTCTCACATGATGGCGCTGAGGGTCAGATGCTTTTTAGCCGAGGCGTTGAGGGACCGGTTGGAGAAGGTCACTATAAATGGGTTGATAAAGCCGCTAATAAGGCTGAGGCTCTTACTCCTCCGGCAAGTCCTGACAGTCAGGACCTTGTTCAAAAGGCTTGGTTCTCTCCGGAGTTGTCTATCAATAACTTCCCTGACCCTATAGAAATTGATAACAAGATTACATTCTCTCTTGACCTTTTCGCTAAAACATCGAGAGTTAATCCTGTTCCTAAGATGACTCTTAACATCGCGGACGCTATGACTGAGATTTCAACTATAAGGGCTGAGGTTATAGCTAAAACTATTCAGGGGGATATGTCTCCCGAAGAGGCTATTAAAGAATATGAGAGAAGAGCTGAAAATGAAATCGCTGTTATGATGAAAGAACTTAACGGTGATGAGGAATAATTTGAAAACGGTTATTAATGCGAAATTAACCGACAGTTTATTTGATTTTAGTTTTAAATTATTTTGAAAATTTTCTTATTATTTTAGTTTAAGAAAGGGTGATTGTTTGTGGCGAATACGTCAGCTAAATCAACGGAACAGCTTAGCAGTCTTAAAAGTAACAGTGGAAGTTTAGGTGCGAGAATTAAAAGATATGCTAACTTCTATGTTATGTTTATTCCTGTATTGGTTGTATTATTTTTATTCTATTATTTGCCAATGTATGGTATTAAGTACGCGTTTACTGAGTTTACACCATTTGGCCCCGCAACTTGGATTGGTTTTGACAACTTTACAAAGCTTTTTGCGTCTTCCCGATTCTGGGACGCTTTTAATAACACATTATACCTTAGTATTATTAACTTGATATTGTCTATGGTATTTTCTGTTGGTATTGCTCTTTTGATGAATGAAATCGCTCATTTGATGCTTAAAAAGGTTGTTCAAACTGTTATATATTTGCCTCACTTCCTTTCGTGGGTTGTTGTTGCCGGTATATTTACTATTATCTTATCTCAGGAATCAGGTATTGTTAATATCGTTCTTGAGAAAATGGGCTTTGAGAGAATTAACTTTTTGACTAATGAAGAGTGGTGGCGTCCTATATTCTTCTTCATCAACCGTTGGAAAGAAACTGGTTGGGGAACAATTATATTTATCGCCGCTTTGTCAGGTATCAGCCCTGACCTTTATGAGGCGGCTGAAATTGATGGTGCCGGCAGACTTAAACAAACTTGGTATATTACTATTCCAAGTCTTATGAATACCATTCTTGTTGTGTTTATTCTTAATCTCGCGAAAATTATGAATATCTTTGAGTCTGTATTCGTGCTTTACAACGAGACAGTTTATAGTGTGTCCGATGTTATTCAGACATATACTTATAGAGTCGGTATGCAAGGTACATTTAACTATGGTTATTCTACCGCCGTAGGTTTGTTTAAATCTTTTGTCGCTCTTATATTGGTTGGCTTCTCTAACTGGATGAGCGCTAAAATTAACGGTAAAGGTATTGTGTAGAGAGGAGATTGGTTGATAATATGAAAAAGCAATTTAGTTTTAAAAAAGAATACAGAGCAAAAACTATATTTGACATTTGCAACTTTATTCTCTTTGCTATTATAATGATTGCGATGTTAATTCCTATTTGGAAAGTTTGCGTTGACTCGGTCTCAAGGGTTGTTTCCTCAACAGATATCTCCCTTTGGCCTAATACATTTACTTTTGAGGCTTACAGTATTATATTCTCTAAAGAAACCCTTTGGCATCCTTTTTGGGTATCTATTTATACAACGGCAATCGGTACTTTCCTTGGATTGTTGATGTCAACTATTGGCGCATACATACTTATTCAAAAAGATATGCCCGGTTCTAAAATTTTTAGTTGGTTGTTTATGTTTACAATGATTTTTAATGGTGGTTTGGTTCCTACTTTCTTGGTTATTGTTGACCTTGGTTTGTATGACACTGTTTGGGGTGTTATTATTCCTTTGTCTATGAACGTTTATAACCTTGTTCTTATGAGAAGTTTCTTTGAGCAGCTTCCGGTGAGCTTGTTTGAGGCGGCTGAGATTGATGGATGTTCTCCTTTTGGTATTTTTATCAAAATTGTTCTTCCTTTGTCTAAACCAGCCCTTGCCTCTATTGGTTTGTTCTTTGCCGTTGCGTTCTGGAGCGAATACTTCCATTATGTATTGTATGTAACAAGTAATGATAACAACAACTTCCAGGTTAAGCTTAGAGAGTTGGTTATTACCGATGAACCTATCCCTGAGGCGAAAGACGCCGGACTTATGTCTGAGACTATGAAGAATGCCGCTATTATTGTCAACATTCTTCCATTCGCCATTATTTATCCGTTCTGTCAGAAATATTTTGTTACAGGTATTACTTTGGGTGCGGTTAAAGAATAATTTTATTGAGTGTATTTATGTTTAAGAGGTGTGAGGCGGAGCCTCACACCTTTATTTTTTAAAGTTTTAAAAATATTTGTTTTATTTATATCTTTATATAGTGATACTATTTTTAATGTAAAAGTTTTTAGGAGAGTGTGACTTTGGCGAATTGTTTTTTAGGGCTTGCGGAGTATGGGACGGTGTCCCATAGTTTTAAGTTAGAGCAAGTGAGGCGGAGCCCTTAACTCTTTGTTTATTTTTTTGTTATTTTGCTACAGTAAAAATAATTTGTCAGTATTCCTTTTGAATAAGATATGAGGTATTTATGAATAAAATAATTGTTGATAAAAATGGTACAGGGGATTTTTTAGGTGTCAATGAGGCACTTAACTCAATTAGCGGTAAAAATTCTGTCGAGATTTTTATAAAAAAAGGTGTTTATAAAGAAAAAATAATTGTTGATAAACCTAATGTAAAATTTGTTGGCGAGAGTTTGATGGAAACTGTTCTTACATATGATGATGGAGCTTTGGGCATTGACCCTGATACTAATAAGCCTATGGGGACTTTTAAAACAGCTTCTGTTCATATATTACGTGAGGGCGAAGGATTTTCAGCTTGTGATATTACTTTTGAGAATTCCGCCGGTATGGGTGATGTTGTTGGTCAGGCTGTCGCTTTATATCTTGATTGTGATAAAGCTTATTTGAAAAATTGTAGGCTTCTTGGCAGACAGGATACTCTTTTGACCGCGCCAATGCATGAGGATATTGCTAAGGAGCCCAAAAGACTTAATAGACATTTTTTTGAGAATTGCTACATTGAGGGTGATGTTGATTTTATTTTTGGCGGTGCTGTCGCTGTGTTTAAAGACTGTGAGATTTGTGGACTTGACAGAAAAAAGGAGATTAATGGTTATTATACAGCGGCCTGTACAGCGAAAGATATGGATTTTGGATATGTTTTTATTGATTGCGAGTTTACAACGGATTCCGCCGCTGAGGGTACTTATTATCTTGGCCGTCCTTGGAGAGAATTCGCGAAAACTGTCTTTTTAAATTGCAATATGGGAAAACATATTAATAAAAAAAGTTTTAGTAAATGGAAAAATTTTGAGGAAAGAAGCGAAACTTGTTATTACGCCCAATATGAATCCTATGGTGATGGCTTTGATGATAGTTCTGTCGCTGATTGGACTTATATTTTAAGTGATGATGAGGCTAAAATATATACTTTGGAAAATATTTTTAAAGACTGGAATCCTATTGTTGGGGAGTGATGTTTTGGAAACGAATTTCTATAGTATGCGAGATTATTTTTTACGTGTTTTTGATGAGAATTGCCGTAAGTTTGGCTTTTTTGGAGAAAGCGAAGAGGAGCTTATTTCTTGGCAGAATGATTTGAGGCTTAAACTTTCAAATGTTTTAGGGATTGATAAAATGAAAGGCTGTGAGATGAATCCTAAAATTATTGAAAGTCAAGCGTTTGACGGATACAGACGGGATAAGGTTGTTATTGAGACTCAAAAAGATGTTTTTATGCCTTTATTTGTTCTTACTCCTGAAAATGGAAATGATGTTCCTGTTATCGCTCTTCACGGGCATTCAAGCGACGGGAAAAATGGTCTTGTTGGAATAAAAAATGAATTGACTGAAAAGAAAATTAAAGAATATAACTATACTTACGCTCTTGATTTAGCTCAAAGAGGATACACCGTTTTTTGTCCCGATTTATGTGGTTCGGGAGAAAGACGAGAAGAAAGACAACAAAAGGATAAATCTATTTTAGAAAGTTCTTGTAATGATATAAATAACGCTGCTTTGAGTTTGGGAATGTCTCTTCTTGGTATTATGGTGTTTGATTTGATTAGGTTGATTGATTACATTAAAATTGATTTTGACAAGGATGTTGCTTGCTGTGGGTTTTCCGGAGGCGGATTGTGTACGTTATGGCTTGCCGCTATTGATGAGAGAATTCAATGCTCGGTTGTAAGCGGATATTTTCATGGTCTTAGAGATACTATTCTTGATAATAATTTGTGTGGCTGTAACTTTGTTAGGGATATGTGGAAATATATTGATATCTGTGATTTGGGCAGTTTGATTGCGCCAAGAAAATTATTTATTGAGAGCGGAACTTCTGATAAATTAAATGGAAAGCGGGGACTTAACAACGTTTTTGAACAAGTTATTCAGACTCAAAGGTCTTATGACTTATTTAAAAGCAACAATCTTGTTCATAAAATTTTTGAAGGCGGACACAAATGGTTTGGCTCGGCTTATGATTTTTTAGATGATTGGAGTGGTTGCTGTGAATAAGCTCTATTTTGAGAAATTGTCATCTTTTGATAGGACTAAGGAGCCTTGTTCAGTGGCGATTCCTTTTCCTAAGGGTGAGATTTTTAATCTCCAAAAACTTGCTGTCGCTGATGATAACGGACAAGTTTTGTCTCAGGCCGCTGCTACCGCTTTATGGGATGATGGTTCTGTTAAATGGGCTTTTATAAATTTTCTCGCTGATTTGCCCGGAAATAAAAGTAAAGTTTATTATTGTAAATCTGTTAAAGAAAAATTTAATTTTAAAAATATTGATATTATTTCCGATGATAATTTTATTTCCGTTGACACTGGAAAACTTTTTGTTAAGGTGAATAAAAAGGGAAATATCTTTAATTTGATTCAATCAAATTACATAAGATTTGAGGAAAAAAATATAAAAGGACCATTACTTAACGGAAAATTTAACGCTGTTGTTGATGGATGGGAGGTTATTTCTCAAGGACCGGTTACCGCTGTCTTACAAGGAAAAGGGAAGCATTTTGATAAAGATGGAAATAGTCTTTTGGACTTTATTATTGAATTGCATTTCTTTAAAGATAAAGAATGGTTTAAAATAGATTATAAAATATTAAATTTTGAGAAAACGGATGTTGTGAGCATTAAATCCTTGCATTTGAATTTTAATAAAAAGTCTATAAACAATATTAATTTATGTATTGCCAAATCTAATTATTTGACCGATTATATCAAAGGGCAAAAAGACGATTGTTTGTATTATGAGATTGACTCTAAACATCTTATTTATGAGGCTAATGAACATTTTCCGGAAGTGTTTTATGGAACGTTTTTCGCTGATTGGAATGATGGGGAGGGTGGAATTTCCGCTACTGTTTTTCAAGCTTATCAAAATTATCCTAAAGCGCTTAAAGTTGATAAGAGCGGTATTTCTGTTCAAATTGTTCCCAAAGGTTCTAAAATTGAGTTTTTGAGAGGAATGGCAAAAACTCATACAGTTTTTGTTCATTTGCACTCGTCTGAAGTAACTGTTGAGGAACTTAATATTCGTTCTTTACAATTTCAAATGCCTGACAGACCTTACTTGGATACGGAAGACTATAAAAACGCTAAAATTTTTCCCGATATATTTTTGGATAATGGAGAGCAAGTTAAAGAATATGAGGAAGTTTTTGTTCGTAAAATGGATACCAGGGGAAAAGCCTATGGCATACTTAATTGGGGAGATGTTCCTGATATGCATTACACCAAACAGGGCAGGGGAAATGGTGAGCTTGTTTGGGTGAATAATGAGTATGATTTTCCGCATACGGCTATGCTTATGTATGCCAGAACAGGACAAAGACGTATGCTTGACTATTTGCTTGTTGCCGCGAGACACTGGCTGGATATTGATATATGCAGATGTTCTGATGATAAGTATAGACTTTTTGGGCAAATTATCCATTCAGCCAGACATGTTTCGGGAAAAATTGAAATTAGTCATGAATGGGTTGAGGGGCTTTTTGACTATTATCATATGACGGGCGATAAATTCGCTTATGAGTCCGCTGTTCAAATAGGTTATAACATTAAAAGAAATTTGGAGTTACCAAGATATCATAAGGATGGTGAAATTAACGCTAGAGAAACAGGATGGGCGCTGAGAGCTTTTGTCGCTTTGTATAATGAGACTAATGATGAAAGCTGGCTTGAGAATGTTGATTTTATTATTGGTCATTTTAAAAGCTGGAAAGAAAAATATGGTTTGTGGCTTGCTCCTTATACCGACCACACAGCTATAAGAGTGCCTTTTATGATTGCGATTGCTGTTGTTAGTCTTATGAGGTATTATGAGATAAGACCTAATATTGAAATCAAAAATATGATTGTTGAGGCTGTTGACGATATGGTTGAAAATTGTATTCTTGATAGCGGTTTGTTTTATTATAAAGAATTGCCAAGCCTTAAAAGGAACGGCAATAATACTACTGTTTTGGAAGCTCTGGTCTGCGCTTATCGCCTTACCGGAAGAAAAAAATATATTGAGGCGGGAATAAAGACTTTTTCAGATTATATGATGGAAAAAAGCGGGGCTTACAGTGGTGAAAAGTATGAAAAAGACGGAGCTGTTATTGTGTCCGGGCAAAGCGCAAAGGGTATTGCTCAGTCTTTTATGCCTGTCGCCTCATTTTACTCAATTCTTGTGAAAGAGGGCATTAAGGTTAAGTAGCGTGTAACAATATTTTATACCAATTCGCGGAATTTTAGCGCGGACAAGTGAAAAATCCCTTAATATGTCAAGTTTTTTGGAACTTATTTGTTCATTTTTATTTGTTTGCTATAATTTATATATTTTAGGAGGTTGATTAGATGGCAATTTATAATGTTTTGGATTTTGGGGCTGTTGGTGATGGTGTGACTTCTTGTACTGAGGCTTTTAAAAAGGCTGTTAAGGAATGTTCGGCGAATGGCGGAGGTAGAGTTTATGTGCCGGCCGGTACTTTTCTTACAGGCGCTGTTTTTCTTGAGAGTAATATGGAACTTTATGTTGAGGCGGGCGCTGTTTTATTGTTTTCAAATAATATTGATGAGTATCCAGTTGTTACGTCAAGGTGGGAGGGTGTTAAAAGAGATTGTTACGCTTCTTGTATTAACGCTGATAACGCTGAAAATGTCTCAATCACCGGTCACGGTACTTTGGATGGTCAGGGCGCTTTCTGGTGGAAAATTTTTAGAGCCAAAGAAAATGCGTACCCAAGACCTAAACTTATCGCTCCTTATGAGTGTAAAAATGTTCTTATTTCCGGAGTTACTCTTAAAAACTCTCCAAGCTGGACTATTAACACAATTTTATGTGATAATGTGACTGTTGATAAGGTTACTATTAATAATCCTTCCGATTCTCCTAATACAGATGGTATTAATCCTGAATCTTGTACAAATGTTCATATTTCTAATTGTCATATTGACGTTGGTGACGATTGTATCGCTATTAAAGCCGGTACTGAGGATACTAAAGAAAGAGTCGCTTGTTCTAATATTACTATCACAAACTGTACTATGGTTCATGGTCATGGAGGGGTTGTTCTTGGAAGTGAGATGAGCGGCAATATTGTTAACGTGACAATTAGTAATTGTGTTTTTGAGGGCACAGACAGGGGAATCAGACTTAAATCCAGACGAGGCAGAGGCGGCTGTGTTGAGGATATTAGGGTAAATAATGTTGTTATGAATAATGTGTTGTGTCCTTTTATCGCTAATCTTTATTATTTTTGCGGTCCTAAAGGTGAGGATAAATATGTTTGGGACAAAAATCCTTATCCTGTTACAGAGGAAACTCCCGCTTTTAGACGGCTGAGTTTCGCTAATATTACGGCTAAGAATGTTAATGCCGCGGCCGGTTATTTTTATGGCTTGGCTGAAATGGCTGTTGAGGATATTACTTTTGATAATGTATATATTTCTATGGCTGAGGATGCTGTCGCTGATTGCCCGGCTATGCTTGCTGGAATTCAGCCTATGAAACAAAAAGGATTTTTCCTTAGAAATTCTAAAAATTTTGTACTTAATAATGTGACCGTTGTTGGGGTTGACGGAAACGCTTTTGAGCTTGAGAATTGTGAGGATATTATTTTCTCTAATTGTAAAATGAAAGAAAATAAAAGTGTTGACGGTAAACTTATTGAACAGGTTGATTCTAAAGATTGTGTTGTAAAATAATCGGGGGTTGTGTATGGAAAAGTGGTCTGTTAAAATGGCTGATTGTATTGTTTTGGGTCGTCCGACTCTTAATTATGACAGATGGTCTTATGACAATGGGGTTGTTATGGCAGCTCTTTTGGGACTATGGAAAAAAACAGGTGATAAAAAATATTTTGACGTTTGTAAGGACTATATGGAAAAGTACGTTTATGAAAATGGTATGATTAGAGATTACAGACCATATGAATACAATATTGACTTGATTAATAACGGAAAATTATTGTTTGATTTGTTTGACGAGACAAAAGATGAGAGATATAAAAAGGCTATTTTTAAACTCAGAAATCAACTTTATAAACAGCCTCGTACTTCAGAAAACGCTTTTTGGCATAAAAAGATTTACAGAAATCAAGTTTGGCTTGACGGTCTTTATATGGAAGCTCCTTTTTACGCTAAATTTATTAAGATTTTTGATACTAAAAAGAATTATAATGATGTTATCAGACAATTTCTGCTGTGCAGAAAAAATATGAGAGATGAAAAGACCGGACTTTATTATCATGCTTGGGATGAAAGTCATTCTGAATTCTGGTGTGATAAAAAAACCGGTCTGTCTCGTAATTTTTGGGGCAGGGCTATGGGTTGGTTTGTTATGGCTATGGTTGATGTTCTTGAGATTATTCCCGAGGATTACAGAGATTATTCTGAACTAAAAAAAATGTTTCTTGACGCTTTGGAGGCCCTTATTGATGTTCAAGATAAAAGTGGGTGTTGGTATCAAGTTCTTGATAAGGGATATAAAACGGGAAATTACCTGGAAGCATCTTGCAGTTGTATGATTTTATACGCCATCGCTAAAGCGTTACGTCTTGGAATCGCTGTCGGGGAAAATTTTGAGTACGCTGTTGAAATGGCTTTTAACGGTATTATTGATGAGTTTATTTTAATTACTGATAATGGTTTTATTAATCTTAATAAAAATTGCGCTGTCGCGGGACTTGGAAATAAAAGTAAACGCGACGGAAGTTTTGCTTATTATATAAGTGAGCCTATTGTTTGTAATGACCTTAAAGGTGTTGGGGCTTTTATTATGGCCGCCTATGAGTATGAGTTTTATAAAAATTTATGGTGACCTTATAAATTTGGCGGTAACAGTTTTGTTTTAAAGTTGAGGTTTTAATTATGGAGAAAAAAAATATTTCTTTTACACATCTTCATGTGCATACGGGTTATAGTCTTTTAGATGGTTCTTGTAAAATAAATGAACTTATTTCGAGAGTTAAAGAACTTGGAATGGATTCTATCGCTATTACTGACCATGGAGTTATGTATGGAGCTATAAAATTTTATCAGGAGGCTGTCGCGCGGGGAATTAAACCTATTTTGGGCTGTGAGGTTTATGTCGCCTCTGGCTCAAGATTTGATAAGGAAAATTCAAAAGATAATTTCTATTATCATCTTGTTTTGCTCGCTAAAGACAATAACGGATATAGAAATCTTATTAAAATGGTATCTAAAGGTTTTACAGAGGGATTTTATTATAAACCTCGTATAGACTTAGAGCTTTTAAGGGAATATAATGATGGGATTATCGCTTTGAGCGCTTGTCTTGCGGGGCCTGTCGCTAAAACTATCTTAACCTATTCTTATGAGAAAGCTAAAGAAATGGCTTTGACTTATAATGAGATTTTTGGACAAGATAATTTTTATCTTGAAATTCAAGACCATGGCATCCCTGAACAAAAAACTGTGAATAACGGACTTATAAGAATGAGTGAGGAAACAGGAATCCCTCTTGTTTGTACAAATGATTTGCATTATATTAACAGAGAGGACGCGGAAGCTCATGATATTCTTATTTGTATTCAGACAAATAAAACTGTTAATGATGAAAATAGAATGAAATATGAGGGTTCTGAGTTTTATTTAAAATCCCCTGAGGAAATGTATTCTCTTTTTCCTTATGTGAGACAGGCTCTTGAAAATACAACTAAAATCGCTGAAAGATGTAATGTGTCTTTTGAGTTTAATAAATATAAACTTCCTGTTTTTGACGTTCCTGATGGAAAAGACGCCTTTTTATACCTTAAAGAGTTATCTGTCGCCGGCCTTGAAAGCAGATATTCCAATGTTACAAAGAAACTTAGAGAAAGGCTTGACTATGAGCTTAGCACAATTAAAAATATGGGGTTTGTGGATTATTTTCTTATTGTTTGGGATTTTATTAAATACGCCAAGGATAATGGTATTATGGTTGGCCCGGGAAGAGGTTCGGCGGCAGGCAGTATTGTGGCTTATTCATTAAGGATAACAGATATTGACCCTATAAAATATAACTTGATTTTTGAGAGATTTTTAAATCCCGAAAGAGTTAGTATGCCTGATATAGATATTGATTTTTGTTATGAGAGGCGCCAAGAGGTTATTGATTATGTTGTGAGAAAATATGGCGCGGACCACGTCGCTCAAATTGTTACTTTTGGTACGATGGCGGCTAGAAACGCTATTCGTGATGTTGGCAGGGCTTTGGCTATGTCTTATTCTGAGGTTGACAGAATCGCTAAAATGATTCCTATGGAGCTTAAAATGACGCTGAAAAAGGCCCTTAAAATGAATCCTGAACTTTTAGATGAGTATAATTCGGATTCTAAGGTCAAATATCTCTTGGATATGTCTATGAAGCTCGAGGGGCTTCCGAGACATGCCTCTACTCACGCGGCAGGGGTTGTTATATGTGATAAACCTGTTGTTGAGTATGTTCCCCTTAACTCGAATGACGGTGTTGTTAATACTCAGTATACTATGACTACTCTTGAGGAGCTTGGTCTTTTAAAGATGGATTTTTTGGGACTTCGTACTCTTACTGTAATTCATAACGCTATTGTCGAGGCTGAAAGGAATTATGGGATTAAAATAGATTTCTCAAAACTCGATTATGATGATAAAAAAGTTTTTGAGCTTATATCAAGCGGGAAAACAGATGGTATTTTTCAGCTTGAAAGTCCTGGTATGCGTCAGTTTATGAAAGAACTTCAGCCTAATAGCCTTGAGGATATTATCGCGGGGATTTCTCTTTATCGTCCTGGACCTATGGATTTTATTCCCAAGTATATTAAAGGAAAAAATGATAAGGATTCTATTGTTTATACTCATCCGGCTCTTGAGGAAATTCTTAAACCGACTTACGGATGTATTGTTTATCAAGAGCAGGTTATGCAAATTGTTAGAGATTTGGCTGGATATAGCCTTGGCAGAAGCGACCTTGTGAGACGAGCTATGAGTAAGAAGAAAGCGGATGTTATGGCAAGAGAAAGAATAAACTTTATTGAGGGCTGTGGTGATGATGTTCCTGGTTGTGTTAAAAATGGTATTGATAAAAGTTCGGCGGAAAAAATATTTGATGAGATGACAGATTTCGCTAAATACGCCTTTAACAAATCTCACGCCGCGGCTTACGCTGTTGTCGCTTATCAGACGGCGTTTTTGAGAACTTATTATCCTGTTGAGTTTATGGCGGCTCTTATGACAAGTGTTATGAGTTTTCCTGATAAGGTTTCCGAATATATCGCTGCTTGCAGAAAAATGAGTATTCAAATTATTCCTCCCGATGTTAACGAGAGTTTTCATAATTTTAGTGTTGTTGACGGTAAAATAAGATTTAGTCTTTCCGCTATAAAAAATGTTGGTGTTGGAAATGTTAAGGCTCTTGTTGAGGAAAGAGAAAAAAATGGTCCGTATGTTAGTATGTCTCAATTTATTAACAGACTTTCGGGTGATATGAATACAAGAGCTATTGAAAGCCTTATTAAAGCGGGAGCTTTTGACTCTCTTGGAGGAAAACGCTCACAGTATATGAGTGTCTGTAAACAAATTTGCTCGGGAATTGGACAAGCTAAAAAAAGAACTATGGCGGGACAGCTTAATTTATTTGAGATTGCGACCGAAAGCGCTGAAGAGGTTTATAAAGATGAACTTCCGAATATTTTGGAGTTTCCTAAAAAACAGCTTCTTGCTTTGGAAAAAGAGGTTCTTGGAATTTATGTAAGCGGGCATCCGCTTTCAGAATATAAGGAGGTTATTGAAAAATATACTACTTATACAAGTGTTGATTTTTCCTCTGATTATACTGAATTGATTGATTCTCAGAAAGTTTGTGTCGGTGGTATTGTGACAGGGATTTCTGTTAAATATACAAAAAATAATAAGGTTATGGCGTTTGTTAATATTGAGGATTTGGACGGGGTTATTGAAATTATTATGTTTCCTAATACGTATGCCATGTATTCGGAACAATTATTTGAGAATAATGTTATTTTGGTCTCCGGAAAAGCGAGTGTTTCTGATGACCAGCCGACAAAGGTTATTTGTGAGAGTGTTGTGTCGTATAATGACCTTGTTTATCAAAATCAGACTTTGTGGCTTAGAATCTCAAAGGGTTCAAATCTTACGCCAAAAGATGTGTTTTCTGTTTTGCGAAAGTATAAAGGAAAAACCCCTGTTATTTTATATGATGAGGGAAAAAGACAGAAACTTATGCTTACAAGTAATGATTATGTTTCTATTGATTCAGATGTTTTAAATAAGCTTAAAGATTTGCTGGGTGAGAAATCTGTGGTCTTAAAAAGTTAGAGCTTTATAAAATAAATTTGTGTGTTTTTGATAGTTTTGGCAATAATTTTGATGGATTTATAGATGATTTTTTGTGTTTTACAAAATACTGAGATTTTATTTTGTCATGTTTGCTGATTATTTTAAAAACTGGTATATTATTGTTGTAAAACATTAAAAGTAACTTTGCGTAATTTTTTTATGTAAAACTTGACTAACCTTATATTTTAATTGTACAATTTAATTTAAGTGATGTTTCCTTTATTTTCTGCTGTGATATGTCATGTTATAAGTATATGTGGGGGGAATTTTTTATGAGTAATGTTAAAAAAATAGGTGTATTGACAAGCGGCGGAGATGCTCCGGGAATGAATGCCGCTATAAGAGCTGTTGTTAGAACAGCCATACATAATAATATTCATGTTACTGGTATTAAAAGAGGCTATGACGGGCTTTTAAATGGGGAGTTTATGGATTTGGACGCTTCTTCTGTCTCAAGTATTATGTATCGCGGCGGAACTGTGCTTTTGACAGCTCGCTGTCCGGAAATGATGACAGAAGAGGGACAGAAAAAAGCCGCTAATATTTATAAAGTTCTTGGTCTTGACGCTTTGGTTGTTATTGGCGGAGACGGTTCTTTGCACGGAGCTCAGGCACTGATGAAGTTTGGTGTTAATGTTATGGGAATTCCCGGAACGATAGATTTGGATCTTGATTGTACGGATTATACTATTGGATTTGATACAGCTGTTAATACCGGTATGGAGGCTATTAATAGGATAAGGGATACTTCTTGTTCTCACGAGAGATGCAGTATTGTTGAGGTTATGGGAAGAAACGCTGGATTTATCGCTCTTTGGTGTGGTATTACAGGTGGTTCTGAGGAAATTTTGATACCGGAAAAGCCCGATATTAATAATGATTCTGTTGTTAAGCAGATTCTTCAGAACAGAAGTTTGGGAAAAACTCATAATCTTGTTATTGTCGCTGAGGGAGTTGGCGGAAGTCAGGAACTTGCTGAGCATATTGAGTCGGTTACAGGTATTCAAACACGAGCTACAATTCTCGGTCATCTGCAAAGGGGCGGTGTGCCTACGGCTATTGATAGAATGCATGCCTCGATGATGGGATATAATACAGTTAAAGCGCTTATTGAGGGAAAAATAAATCGAGTTATGGTATATCGTGATGGAAAATATGATGATTTGGATTTGAATGAGGCTCTTGACTGTAAAAGGGAATATGATAACACACTTTATGAAATATCAAAAATTTTAGCTATTTAAAAAGGAGTATAATTATGAGAAAAACAAAGATTGTTGCTACTATAGGTCCAGCCAGTAATTCTGTTGAGAAACTCAGAGAACTTTTTAATGCTGGTATGAATGCCGCTAGGATTAATTTTTCTCATGGGAGTCATGAATCTCATGGAGAAACAATTGATAGGATTAAACAGGTTAGGGACGAATTGGGATTTCCTATTCCTTTGATTCTTGATACAAAAGGACCTGAAATCAGAACAAAAACTCTTAAAGTGGAACCAGTTGAGCTTAAAAAAGGAAACAGATTTGTTCTTACAACAGATGATGTTGAGGGTGACGAAAATAAGGTTTCCGTTACTTACGCTGATTTTGCTAAAGATTTGAAAGTTGGCTCGACTGTTCTCATTGACGATGGGTTGATTGAGCTTAGGGTTGAGGAGATTAAAGGTAATGATGTTATTTGTGAAATTGTGAATTCAGGTCTTCTTGGCTCAAGAAAAGGCGTTAATATTCCTGATGTACATTTGGGGCTTCCGGCTCTTTCTGAAAAAGATATTGATGATATAAAATTTGGTATTAAAATGGGTTTTGATTATATTGCAGCTTCTTTTATTCGTTCCGCTGAGGATGTTAGGGAAATAAGAAATGTTCTTGAGGAAAACGGCGGTTCTTCAATTAAAATTATATCTAAAATTGAAAATCGAGAGGGTGTTGATAATCTTGATAAAATCCTTGGGATTACAGACGGAATTATGGTTGCGAGAGGGGACTTGGGCGTTGAGATTCCTCTTGAGGAAGTTCCAATTATTCAAAAAGAAATGATAAGTAAGTGTAAGGCAAAAGGTAAACTTGTTATTACCGCTACACAAATGCTTGAGTCTATGGTAAATAATCCACGGCCAACAAGAGCGGAGGCAAATGATGTTGCTAACGCTATTTTTGATGGAACAGACGCGATTATGCTTTCGGGAGAAACGGCTAAAGGAAAGTATCCTGTTGAAGCTGTTAAAACTATGGTTAAAATCGCTGAGAAAATTGAGGGTTCTATTGATTATAAACAAGAATTTATGGAGAGAAAGTCTTTCATCGCTCATACTATTACAGACGCTGTTGGTCACGCTACCTGCACAACTGCCGCTGATTTGAATGCTACTCGTATTATGGCTGTTTCTAAAACAGGTTTTACTGTCAGAGAGGTCGCTAAGCTTAGACCCGCCTGTTCAATTATTGCTTTTACTCCGGACGAGCAGGTTAAAAGACAGCTTAACCTTATTTGGGGCTGCTATCCCTATACGCTTGAGGATGTTACAACGACGACTTTTGATTTATTTAAAGCCGCTTGCGACGAGGGATTGAGGCTTGGTATTATAAAAGACGGCGATATTATTGTTTTTGTTGGGGGTATGCCTGTTGGAATAGCCGGAACAACAAATACATTGAAAGTTCACGTTGTCGGTGTGGATTAATAAAAATAAAAAAATACCTAGCTTTAAGCTAGGTATTTTTTTATTTTTAGAAAAGATTGATTTTATTTTGTAAAAATAATTTAATTTGTAGCGAATTGATAAAAAAGTGAAAAGACAAACTTTAAAAAATTTGATATATTAAAGGATTTTTTATTAAGTCGCGTTAAAAATTTTAAGAATTGCTTTTAAAGACAATCGTTTTCTATATGATAAATTTATCTTTTTTAGCCGGTTTAGCGTCTAATTCTTTTTTCTTTTCTTCATATCCGGGTCTGCCAAAGAATGCATACGTCGCGTTTTTTCCTTCCTCAACACCGGGTTGGTCAAACGCGTTTATATTCATAAGCTCACCGGCAAATCCTGTAGCTACCTCAAACATATAAAGGGTTTGTCCAAGTGTGAATTCATTTACTTCAGGCAAATAAATTGTCATATTTGTTTTTCCTGATTTCATTAAGGCATATTCTGTTGCCATTTGTTCTGTTTGAATAAGCTGATTTTGAGTAATTCCGCCTAAGAAACCAAGGCTTGGTATTTCTTTATATGTCTCAGGAATTTGAATTGTTTCTTTGTATTTATCAACACCCATAAGAACTATCATTTTGTCAAATGGTCCTTCTGTGTATAGCTGAACTTGTGAGTGTTGGTCAGTTACTCCAAGAGCTTTTACAGGTGTTGGACCTACGTTTACAATATTTCCCTCATTATCATATTTTTTGCCCAAAGACTCAGCCCAGAGTTGAGCGTACCAATCAGAGATATATTTAAGTGAGTCAGCGTAAGGCATAACAACACATATATTTTTTCCTTTTTCCATTCCTATATAGTTTAATATAGCGTACATAAACGCGGGGTTTTTATAGATATCATCATTTTTACAAATCTCATCCATAAATGCCGCTCCAGCAAGCATCGCTTTGATGTCAATTCCGCAAAAAGCAGCGGCTAAAAGACCCACAGGGGTAAGCTCTGAAAATCTTCCGCCAACTCCGTTTGGTATTATAAATGTTTTATAGCCTTCTTCTTTAGCGATTTTTATGAGGTTTCCGTTTACTTTATCTGTTGTACATACAATATGCTCAGCGGCATCTTTTCCAAGCTTTTCATCAAGCATTTTTTTAATAATCATAAATTGTGACATTGTTTCTGATGTACTTCCTGATTTGCTTATAACGTTAAAAAGGCATTTTGTTACGTCTATTGTTTGGAAAAGATAAACTAACTTTTCAGGGTCAACGTTATCAGCAACATAAAGCTTTGGAAAACCGTTTCTTTTTTCTCGCGGGAGCTCATTATAGTATGGATGATTTATCGCTTGCTGTACAGCTATTGGACCAAGCGCTGAACCGCCTATTCCCAGAACAACGAAAGCGTCAAATTTATCTTTCTTTTCATTTACATAAGACAAAATGTCTTCTACAACTTCATCTTGATTATATGGCAAATCTCTCCAATCCATTTTGCCTATTTTTCTTTTTTCGACCATCGCTTTTTTCGCGTTTTCGATTTTGTCGGAGATTTTTTCAATATCCTCGACGGAAATACCGTGCTCACCAACAAAATCCGTCATCATATTGTTGAAATCAAGACGTATTTTCATTTCATTTTTCCAAGCAGAATCGTTAATTTTGTTCATAGTAAAATCCCTCCAAAGAAATAAAAATTAGATTATAAATTCGCAGTGTTTACTGCTATGATTATATTTTACCATTTTTTTTATAGAATTACCAGAATTTTTTAAAACAGATTTGTCGCGAAAACAGCCAAAATACCACCTATTGAGGAGCCTATAAGATTTACTGTTAATTGATATGTCCAATCTGCCTTTTCGCCGTTTTTGTTTGGAATTGGAAGAATCGTAAACCAAACGCTGCTGAAAACAGAGCGCATAGCGTTCATACTGAACCCTGTTGAATTTAGAGTTAGGGAAAGAACCGCTACTCCCGCAAATCCTATAACACCTATTCGCAACGGAGTTGAGTCTCCGCTTGTGGCTTTAAGCAGTGAGAATACTATAAATAAAAATACAAATGTGGCTAATATTTCCTGAATAAAGTTTAGCGGGATATTTCTCTTTACAGGATAGGCTGAGAAAATACCCCTTTTTGACATATCAGGAGAGTCTTTAAAAGAATCCCAAAAAAATATCATACAAATCAATACCGCAGCTCCGGCAGCTAAAAACTCCATAAAAAGGTAAATTAAAGCGTCTGTTATTAAGATGTTGTTAAATAATATTTGACCAAAAATAACGCCAGGATTTAAGTAAGCAGGTCCTCCCATTATAACAGCGATTGAGAGACCTAAACCAACTGCAAGACTCCAAGCGAAAACAAGCTCAATATAATTGAGGTTTGAAACAAGTGTATTTTTAAGAGAAATATTGCACATATATGAATATCCGCATAGAAGAAAAATTAAACTTCCGACAAATTCTGATAAGTAAGACATATTAATCCCTCCAAACATTTAATAATTTGAAAATATTTATA
>CATJCJ010000344.1 GCA_949738935.1 uncultured Eubacteriales bacterium
GCTGTAAGAAAAAACAGAACTTTTTTAAGAAAAGAAAATTCTTCAAAACATTCTGTTGGTTATAAACGCATTTTTTTGTTAAGTTAATGACATTGCGCTGTCCCATACCCAGCAAGCTCTTTAAAAAGAGCTTAGTCCTAAACTCTAATAAGCAAAAACTATCGTTTTTGTCCGGAAATTTATTATTTTTTCGGCGAAACGCTGTTTCGCTTAAAAGTTTTTGTCTCGCTTTTTTAAAAAACGAGCGAAGTTTGAGGCGAAGCCTCAAGATTTTTTTAACTTAGTGCGTATGGAGCAGGTGCAGTCATCAGGAATGTCACACTCTTAGCATCGGCTGACAGGACGGAGATTCTTACCATAGCGTTTTTCATAGTAAGGGAAGAGTTCCTTGTAAGTCCAGTCCTGTCGGAAATCGGTAACAAGCAGGAAGTTCGTCAATCTTGAACTTTTGTTATTTTGGGGAATGGAAATCATCAAACGCCCACTGCTTAAGCGGAATGTATCTGCAAATAAAATTTAATAACCAGCAGTTTATTTGATAAAGGTATTGAATTATGTTGAGTAAATAAAGTATAATGTCTATGAACATTTATCTTTTCTGATATTTTGTTATTTTGGTCAAGAATATTATATCAAAAATGGGAGGTAAATGCTCTTTTTATTTGCAAACTCCCATAAATAAAGGTTTTGAAAGAAAAACAAGGCAGTAAATTTGACACTACTTTATAAAACATAGGAGAAAAAAATATGACAAAAAACAATTATATTCCTATGCCCTGCGGAGGAAAAGGAATATGCGGAAAATGCAAAGTAAAAATAATAAAAGGAAACATAGAGCCAAATAATCGAGACAAACAATTTTTAACAAAGGAGGAAATCAATCAAGGCTATCGAATAGCGTGCGGACACAATTTTTCATTGGAAGTAGAATTAACAGCTTTAAATGAAAATTTCAAGACAGTATCAAACTACTGTTCAGAACCACAATACCAAAACATATCAACTCAATCAAACTTAATCAATCAAAACGATTATTCGATAATAATTGACGTAGGCACAACAACATTATGTTTTCAACTTATAGACTATGCCGGAATTCCAATAATGACAATAACCTCTCCCAATAGTCAAAGGGCTTTCGGGGCAGATATTTTATCCAGAATCTCAAAAGCATCATTTGGTGGTTTTTCTCAACTTTGTGATATGTTAAAAAACGATATAAAAAAAGGAATACTAAAATTACACGAAAGCCACAAGAATATTATCCCAAAAAATATTTATATGGCTGGAAACACAACAATGACATACTTTTTAAGAAACATGGATTGTAGCGGAATTGGCTCATATCCTTTTGAAAACAATGCCAAAAATACTTTCAAAGAAAAATCAGATAAATTTTTCGGAAAAGACTTTCCATTTACAAGTGAGATAATAATTTTACCGTGTATTCACGCTTTTATAGGAGGTGACATAGTATCAGGGGCATATTTTTTAAACCTTGATAAAGAAACTGACAGTCTTTTTATTGATATAGGGACAAACGGAGAAATAATGTTAAACTCAAAAGGAAAACTTTACTGTACATCCGCGGCGGCAGGACCCGCATTTGAAGGCGGTTCAATATCTTGCGGAACAGGAGCGACAGATGGAGCGATAAATTCAATTTATTTTAAAGACAATTCTCTTAAATATACAACAATAGGCAATACTTCACCAATAGGAATTTGTGGTTCAGCTTTAATAGACCTTATCGCTGAACTTCTAAAAAACAAAATAATTGACAATACAGGTTTATTAACCGAAAAATACTTTTCAACAGGAATAAAAATAGCAAACAAAATTTATTTTACACAAAAAGACATTCGAGAGCTTCAGCTTGCCAAAAGCGCTATAATATCAGCCATAAAAAGCATCGCCAAATGTACTGAAACAAGCTTATGTGATATTAAAAAAGTATTTATAGGCGGAGGTTTTGGCTTTTACCTAAATATAGAAAATTCCTTTAAAATAAAAATGCTCCCAAATGAATTTTCAAAAAAAATTATTCAATGTGGAAATACATCTCTTGGAGGTCTAACAAAAATTCATACACACAAAAAAAACAGTTATGAAAAATTTGTAAAATCAACAACTACCATTAACCTGACCGAAACAGAAACCTTCCAAAAATATTTTATAGAAAACTTAAATTTTTAACGAGCCTTAAAAAAAGTTTGTGTATACAAAATAAAAAAAGTCTTCCCCGACAATAATGCAAATAAAGATAAATGTAAAAATTTGCAAAAAATAAGGAGGATTTTATTATGACAAAAGTATCAAAGGAATTATTAAAAAGTTATGTAAGGGAACAAAATTTTAAATCATCAAACGATGTGTTAACGGCAATGAAAGAAATGTTTGTTGATGTATTATAAGAAGCGTTGAAGGCGGAAATAGACGCTCATTTAGGTTATGACAGATATGAAATATCAGAAAAATCAACCGATAACAGCAGAAACGGATATTCCAAAAGAACGGTAAAAAGCGAGCTTGGTAATGTGGAATTAAATATGCCCAGAGATAGAAAGGGAGAGTTTGAGCCACAGATTATACCTAAGCATAAGCGCAATATTACAGGTCTTGATGAAAAAGTTTTGTCGCTTTACGCAAAAGGAATGACGACAACAGATATAAAAGAGCAGATAAAAGAATTATATGATGTAGAAATTTCGGCTGAAACCGTATCAAATATCACAGGAAGAATTATGCCGCTTGTAACAGAATGGCAGAACAGACCTTTGGAGAAAACCTATTCCTTTATATTTATGGACGCCATTCATTATAAAGTAAGGGAAGATAAACAAATAGTTATTAAAGCGGCATATGTTGTGCTTGGCGTAAATATGGATGGAGAAAAAGAAGTTCTAGGTATATGGATTGGAGCTAACGAATCAAGTAAGTTCTGGCTTTCTGTGCTTAATGACCTTAAAAACAGAGGTATGGAGAAAGCGTTGATTTTCTGCGTAGACGGCTTAAAAGGCTTTAAGGAAGCAATAAATGCAGTATATCCTTTTGCTAAAATTCAAAAGTGTATTGTTCATCAGATAAGAGCAAGCATTAAATATATTCCATATAAAGATAAAAAAGCTTTTGTGGCAGATTTAAAGAAAATTTATGGAGCTGTTAATGAAGAGGCTGCTACAAATGAGCTTATTGCTTTAAAAGAAAAATGGGGTTCAAAATATCCTAACGCTGTTTCAAGCTGGGAAGATAATTGGGATGACTTAATAACTTTCTTTGCTTTTCCTGATTTTATCAGAAAGATTATGTATACAACAAATGTAATTGAAAGTCTTAACAGTCAATTCAGAAAAATTACTAAGAATAAAAAAATATTTCCAACTGACGATAGTCTATTAAAAATCCTTTACCTTGCCACAGAAAAAGTGGCAAAGAAATGGACACGAAAGTATCCTAATTGGGATTTAGTTATCAATCAGCTGAAAATATTATTTGCTGAAATATTGGAGAAATCAGCTTAATCAGAACTCGGGACTCTGTCCCGAACCCTGAGGTTTATCGCTTTGGTTTTCCCGAAATATTTCGTATAAAACCACATAAACCGCTCAAGTTGCACCTCTGCATTGCTCTATCCTGTTTATGTGAAAAAGCATAAATATTATTCCCATTATTGGGTAAAATATTCTTGCGGAGGTATTTTCTTTAAATTTAATTTAGTCATTTGACAATTGAATTATCGAATGTTGTAGAAATCATCTTATTTGTATTATTTGTCAAAAGTTGTTGAATACACATAATTATTTAAAGCACCCCTGCTGCGGGGTTTTATAGCCAATTGAACTATGCCGTCTCTTGAGATTATACCAAGACTCTATATATTCAAAGATAGCCGTCTGAGCTTCCTCAAATGTCATATATGTTTTTGTATAGATTTCTTCTTTTTTTAATATTGAGTGAAATGATTCTATACAAGCATTATCATATGGATTGCCTTTTCTGTTAAATGAATGCAGCATACCTTTTGATTTTATGTATGCTTCAAATTCAGTACTGGTATACTGACTTCCAAGGTCGCTGTGCAAAATCACACCTTTTGTATCTGATATATTAAGACAGGCATTCTCTACTGCTTTTTTAGCAAGTTCAGAGGTTATATTTTTTCCATACGACCAGCCGATAATTTTGCGGTCATACAGATCCATTACTG
This sequence comes from uncultured Eubacteriales bacterium, assembly GCA_949738935.1. Taxonomy (GTDB): domain Bacteria; phylum Bacillota; class Clostridia; order Lachnospirales; family CAG-274; genus MGBC114079. The sequence goes on from CATJCJ010000344.1 coordinate 4,208, forward strand.
ACGCAAGGTATGTCCATCCTTCCTTTTTGACATAGATATATGTTATATCTGTTACAAGTTTCTTAAACACGGTATCTGCCTTAAAGTTACGATTAAGAATATTTTCTTTATCATCAGGAATTTTGCCATAATTCCTTTTATATTGATATTTACGAATTACTATACTGCGAAGTCCTAATTTCGTCATATGGCGCTGTACACGTTTTATAGAACAATGTGTTCCTGATTCTTCTATATCTCTTTGGAGCTTAACTGCTCCGTATCGGCCCTTTGACTGATTATAGAAGAACATTACCTTTTTACTAAAATTTTCATACTCTTTTTCCTTATTTGACTGCTTATGATTAATTGCGGAATAATATGTACTTCGCGGGAATTTAAGAACTTTACACATTTGTTTTATTGTATATTTATAAAGGTTATTCTGAATAAAAGACACATATTCAGTTATTGATTTCTGGCGAATATGGCTGTAGCTTTTTTTAATATTTCATTTTCGATTTCAAGCTCTTTCATACGCTTTTGAAGAGCTTTGTACTCTTTCATGGATATTGTTTCTGTCTCTGATACTTTCACTGGAGAAAAATTTTTGATCCAATTGGAAATTGTTCCTTTAGGTACGCCATATTCGTTAGATAATTCAGTTATACCTTTACCTGCTTTATTATGTAGCTCTACTATCTGTACCTTGAATTCTTCTGTATATGATTTTTGTTTCTTTGCCATTTGTTGAACTCTCCTTTTTCTTAATTATAGATTGTTCAACTTTTCTTGTCTATACTTATATACTAACACCAAAA
>CATJCJ010000345.1 GCA_949738935.1 uncultured Eubacteriales bacterium
ATTATTTGAGTAGCGAACTCAATCTCTATATCAAGCTGTTTGTCTGAAAGTCTGTAATTATCAGGCGCTTTTACTTCTTTTACGATATATCTTCCAAGAGGTATAGGGTTCGATACCGCTTTTCCATCATTTCCCGATACAAAACGGTCAACCAAGTTACCTGATTTGTAAGAGTAAACCTCAAAAATCGCTCCGGCAAGTGGTGTTCTTGCTGGTAAGCCGTTTACCTGATTATCGTCAGCGGATAATTTTGTTAATTGTATCTGTCCCATTTCGGGAGTGTTAGTCCATATGATTTCAGTAACCTTTCCAGCTTTAAAATCCACTGTTTTTGGAACTTCATCAAGATAATATCCGTCTGCCGCTCTTGTTTCACGTATTGTATAACGTCCCTCCGGCAATTCTGACGGTAAATCAACAATACCGTTGTTGTCAGTATAATACGTTCCGACTATTTTTTTGTTTTCGTCAAATACCATAAATTCCACACCCATAATAGGCTTTTTTGTTATGGAGTCAACTTTTACTATACGAATACCGGCTTTTGGAATGTTTGTTAATTTTAAAGTCGCTTGCTTGCCGTCTGTCACCGTAACGCTGTGAACATCTGTATCAAGAATATATCCGTCTAACGCCTGTGTTTCAATAACGTGATATTCTCCGGGCGCTAAATTGTTAATTCTTATTCTGCCGTTCTTGTCGGTTACATAAGAGCCGGAAACATCACCATTAGCCGTTGTATTCTTGTTTGGACTGTTATTTTCGGTGTTAGGCTGATTTTGGTCAAGGATACTTGAAGTTACTTTTTTGCCGTTTGCCTTTTTAATATCGAAAACAACGCCAGCAAGGGGTTTTCCCGTATTAGCGTCTGTTTTTACAATCAAAAGACCGGAACAAGGTTTATTGAGAACTTCAAGTACAGTAGCTTTTCCAGATTTCACTTCTACTGTTTTTGGCTCGCTGTCAAGAAAATAATTGTCCGCCGCTTTTGTTTCTGTCACATAATAAACACCATCTTCAAGATTAGGAAGATAAATCTGTCCGTTTCGGTCGGTGGTAAAGGTATAACCGTTTTTATCGTTTACAACTTTTTCACCATTTATTTTGGAGATACTAAACTAAACTCCAGCGATAGGTTCTTTTGTTACCGAATTTAATTTGAGTATTTTAAGTCCGGCTAATGGCTTATTAGAGAAAGTTACCACTGTTGGAGTATCAGTTTTAACCTGTACGGTTTTAGGCGTTTCGTCTAAAATATAATTTTCCGGCGCTTTAACTTCCTTAACGATATAATAATCAGGCGCAAGGTTAGGGATATTGATAAATCCCTGTGCGTCTGTCACAAAATCCGTACCGTTTTCATTTGTATAGATTTTTTCGCCGTTTTGTTTCTCAATAGTAAACTTCGCTCCGGCAAGAGGGTTGCCTGTTATCTCGTCAATATTTTTGATTTGAAGTCCGGCAAGTTTTTTATTCTCAAAAACAAGTTTTAAGAACTGATTACCTTTCATTTCAACGTCTTATGGAGTTTCGTCAATCATATACCCGTCGGGAGCTTTTGTTTCAGCAATTTTATACCAGCCGTTCTCTAAACCGTCAATAATTATAACACCGTTTTTGTCGGTTACATATTCTCCGACAATATCTCCCGATTTTTTATAAACGGTAAATTTAGCGCCAGCAAGAGGTTCTCCTGTTTTAGCGTCTGTTTTTATAATCTGAAAACCGCTTTTATATTTGTTTTTAAATGTTACAATAGTTGGCGTATCTGTTTTAACCTCAACGGTTTTAGGCGTATTATCAAGCAAATAACCATTAGGCGCTTTTATCTCTGTTACAACATAGTGGTCTGGCTGCAAGTTTGGAATATTCGCAAAACCTGATTTATCTGTAATATAAGTGTCACCAATTTTTTCACCGTTCTGTTTTGTAACTGTAAATTCCGCTCCGGCTAAAGCCTTGCCTGTTGAATCATCAATTTTCTTAATTTGTATTCCAGTCAATTTTTTATTTGTGAATGTTGTGAGAGTAGGAACATCTATTTTAACCTCAATGGTCTTAGGTGTTTCATCAAGAAGATAACCGTCCGGCGCTTTTGTTTCTCTTACAACATACCAATCAGGTGAAAGAGTTGAAATATTTATCAAACCGTCTTTATCTGTTGAATATTCGCCTACAATCTGTCCGTTTTGTTTTTCAACCTTGAATTTAGCGCCCGCAAGAGGTTCGCCTGTTTTGTCATTTACTTTTTTGATAATAAGGCTTGTTAATTTTTCATTTGGAAATTCAAGTGTTACTGTTTTTGTATGAGTAACCTCAAAATCCTTTGATGTTTCAATAAGTTTATAACCGTTAGGCGCTTTTATCTCAACCGCTGAATACCACCCTGTGGGCAAATTATCAATCTGAATCAAGCCATTATCATTAGTTTTGTATTCTCCGACTACATCACCAGATTTTTTTGTTACCTTGAATATCGCTCCCGCAAGAGGTTCCTTTGTGTTTGTGTCATATTTTTTAATGACAACGCTTGACATAGGGTTATTTTCAAAAGTAACTTTTACAAACTGCTTATTCGTGATTTCAACATCTTTTGGAGTTTCATCAAGCAAATAACCGTCCGGCGCTTTTGTTTCAACAATTTTTATCCAGCCGGGGTCAAGATTGTCAATAATAATCACACCGTCTTTGTCTGTTTCATATTTGCCGATTTCCTCGCAGGATTTTTTATAAACAGCAAATTCAGCGTGTTTTAAAGGTTGTTTTGTATTGCTGTCAATTTTTATAATCTGCAAGCTGCTTTTCTTGTTATTAAAAAATTCAAGGGTATGAGTTTTACCATATTCAACATCAATAGTTTCAGATTCATTTTCAAGAATATAGCCTTTAGGAGCTTTAGTTTCTTTTACTATATAGCTGCCTTTTGGCAAATTGGGTATTGTAATCAAACCTGTTTCATTAGTAGTGAAAATACCTTTATTTGCTCCAACAACATCACCGTTTGATGTCGTAACCTTAAATTCAGCGTTTGCAAGTGGCTCTTTTGTTACTCCATCAAGTTTTTTAATTACAAGGGTTCCATAATGGTAATTATCAAAAGTTATTTTATTTGCTTTGCCGTCCGGCTTAACCTCAATAGTTTTAGGTGTATCGTTCAAAGCATAGTTTTCTGGTGCTTGAATTTCTGTAATAACATAATTTCCGGGTATAATATTGTTAATCAAAATTTCACCTTTGCTGTTTGTTACATATTCACCGTTAGAGTTGCCAACAACTTTACCATTATTATCAGTTACCTTAAATTTAGCGTTTGCTAAAGGTTCCTTTGTTACTCCATCAACCTTTGTAATGAGGATAGCACCATAAGGGTAATTGTCAAAAGATAGTTTATGAGTTTTTCCGTCCGGCTTAACCTCAACAGTTTTAGGTGTATCGTTTAAAGCGTAGTTTCCGGTGCTTGAATTTCTGTAATAACATAATTTCCGGGTACGATATTGTTAATCAAAATTTCGCCCTTGCTGTTTGTTGTATATTCACCGTTAGAGTTGCCGATGACTTTACCATTATTATCAGTAACCTTGAATTTAGCGTTTGCTAAAGGTTCTTTTGTTACACCATCAACCTACTGAATCCCTGCACGAACCTTTAAACGAGGCATTTTACACTCGTTTCAAAAATTATAAAGTTATCACCCAAACACCGGAAACGATTGTTTTCATTATTCCTTCGGGAATCGTATTGACCGGAGAGCTTTAAAGTACTCCTGGGTGTCCATATTCGAGTTTTAAAGCAAAGGTCTGTAATTTATAAACCTAACACTTTAAAACTCCGTATGGGCTTATCCTTTTAATAAAGCATAATTGTAATACAGATTTTCAGTCCTACCAATTTAAGCGTTGGCCACACATTATACAGTACGACGGATTCAAACTCGGACCGTAACAGTTATATATCAAACTACCGCACATAGGACAAGTTATTCCCATATCCCCAAATCCTATATCTTTATGTAATGGCTTTTTTGGTATTTGCTTTTCAAGTGCCTGACTCAATTCTCTTTGAAGCTCATTAATTTCGTTCAAATCAAGTTTTAAATTTCTCCAGCCGTATGAAAAAGCGGACTCTATTTTAATTGCGTGGTCTCCTGTCATTTATCTAACGCCTTTTCCTGTTTTAAATTCAATGCCAACCTCTTCCTTTAATGTTTCCTTAAGGTCGTCAAATGTAATATAGCCCTTGTCAAAGCTTTCGTATAAATCAAGTATGTAATCGGAAAAGGCTTCAAGCCTCTTTTTACCAAAGCCATACTTGTCCCGCAATACCATAAGAGGTATCGTTATCATCATAACGAAAGCCGTATCAGCCGCTTGATTAACAGCATTTTCCTTTATTTTAGAAATATCGGAGACTTTTATGTTAAGTACAGGTTCCTTATTTTTTATCCCTCTCCGGCGTCGCTCCGCTCTGTTCATAGAACCACCTCCTTTCAAAACAAGCTTTGATACAAAGTCCTTATATTTTAATCTCTGCCTGTCATAATAAAGTGAAGATAGTCGGAAGGATGTTCCTCAATATAAATCACAAGTTCAAAAAAGTCATTTTTATCCGCAAAATATTGTACGGCTTTAGTATCAAGCATATTAGCCTTGCCAGAATCTCTTATAGCTGTAATTTGTTCTTTTATTTTATCAGTCATTTCTTTCACCTCTTAAAAATATCTTTACATTTTCAGCTTTCTGAGTTATAATGAAAATATACAACCAAGAGATGCGGTAAGACTCGCATTCTCAAGGTCGGATATTTTCTTTAAGATAGTTGCCAGATTGTCACGTCGTAGTCAACTATCTTATTTTTTATTTGCTGGTCGCTAAGGCTTCAAGCTCTTTGATAAAATCTTCAAAAGATTTACCGGCTTTTTGAGCTTCAAGAGCTTTTATGTAAATCTCTTTTTTCAAATCAGCTTTAGCGTACTCAACAGCAATTTCTGTCGGCGTCATATTCTTCATAACCTCACCTTCTTTCGTAACAAACGTTATCCGTTTGTGTCTTACATTTATTATTATACCGTGTTTTTCGGCTTTTGTATGCCGACATACTGCACAGAGTTTAAGCGATTTCGCTATGCGATTTTTACGATTAAGAATATTAGTTATCCATACTTTCAGAATTCTTTGGGTTTTCATACTCTGTCATTATTTCCGCTAACTTGCATTGACAGATAATCTCTCCAGCCCAAAGTTTTATGGTTTTATAGTTCTTTGTTGTCGAATACCTTTGTATAGCCTTCGCCAAAGAGTTAATTCTTTTCCCTGATGAAATGTAATAAGGTTTCACACCGACCGGCGGTTTTTCTTGCTTCATTACTTCTTTGGGTTCTATGTTTCTTTCAGGAAGTTCAGCTATATTCGCCGCTAAGTGGGAGGCTGAATACCAATCTCTATTGTTAGCAGCTCGACACCATTGCTCAAGAAATCCCATTCTGTCACTAGGGTCGTCTTTGTTATTACACATACGACGGTTAATTCTACTTTTCCAATCAATAGGGCAGTTATCACAATGCCCCAGATGAAGCGGTTTAGCGTATTCACAGCAAAAATTACCTTCACTGATTATTTTATTAGGATAAAATTCTTCCAAATAATCTCCCGGTCTTAAAACTTTTTGTCTTCTGCGTGTTTCAACAGCTACCCAGCGCCACATTTTACGATGTTCCTCAATAGCCTGTTCTCTTGTTAAGTCCATTTAAAATTCCTCCAATAATTCAGGATTATCGTAAATATTGCCAACAATTTCCGCAAATTCGCTTTCAGTCATAGCCGCTGTCGCTGACATATCCCAAAACGCAGCCACTATTATTATATCGTGTTCCCAATATCCGAAGGCGTATTCGCCTCCCCAGCAACGCAACACATCACTTTCAAAAATCTTTGTTCCGTTTTTGTCTTTCAATCCTGTATATTGCCCGACTGTTTCAGGATTAACCTCAATACCGTGCCAATGAGAATTAATTGTACTGACAGGATATATAGACGGCTTACAAGGAAATCTTGAAAACGGGGTCGGGCAATAATAGCCCTCGACCCACTCGCTGTTATCGGTGCGTTTACCTCTGAATAATATTTCTCTCATTCTTTTATACCTCACTTTAAGTAATTTAAAAAGAGTATCGCAATAATTAATTTTAAATATTCTATGGGGCCTGTTTCTCGCTTCACAATAAAATACAAATTTATTGAAAACAAAACAATATTTCCGAGCGAACGGAATACTTCCCAAATTAAACCCCAGTTCCCATTAATTAATTCCCAAATCATAATGTTTCGCTCCTGACAAGAATCGTTTTAATTTTAATCAGAATTTTTACAGGTATTATTCTATTTTAGGACTAATCAACATATTATCTCCGCTCTGAACCGAAGGGAGCTTTCCGTCCCATTTTTCAATCCAAGCCATTTTGATGTTCTCGTCCGTAATTTCCTGATTTTTAAGTTTGTATGCCTCCGCCTCCGCTTTAGCTTCTTCAACTTTCTGCTGTGCTTCAATTTTAACACGTTCAAGGTCTTGCTCGGCTTTAAGAGCTTGCTGCTGTGCCGTCTGCTTTGCTTCTATGGCAGCGTTAAATTCGGAGCTGAAATTCAGATTCAGAATATTAACCTTTTCCACAGACAATCCATAAGGCGAAACGCTTTCATTAACCGCGGCGTTTATTTTACCGCTTACTTCCTGCCTTTTCGTAATAAGCTCCTCGGCGGTATACTGTGAAATAACGGACTTAACACATTCCTGAACAGCCGGACGAAGTATAATGTTTTCCACATCTTCACCGATGGTTTTATATGTATCTGCCGACATATCCGGCAATAACCTGTAATTAATCGAAACTGTCGTGTGAATAGTCTGCAAATCCTTTGAAGCGCTTTCCCCGTCAACGTCCGTTCTTATCACCTGATTATTGATTTTTACAACAGAGGTAATAAACGGAAACGCAAAATGTACGCCCGCATTTAACGTATTTTCCTGTACCGCTCCAAACTTAACTACAACGCCCGTATACCCGCTTGGTACCGTTCTTGCGCTTAAAGTTATGCCTGCAACCGCCAGAAACGCGGTACTTCCCGCAATAATTATTTTTATTTTCTTTTTCATTATGATTTCTCCTTCCCAATAATTTTTAATATAAAAGTTCTTTACTTTTTCTTAATTACAGATTATAATATTATTAAACTCGCCCGCACCAGACAGAGCAGTAAGACTTGCTTCTGTCTGGCTGGGTTTGTTCTAAGATAGCCGGTTGTCTTTCAAATAACTACGGCTATCTTATTTTATTTGTTAAGTCTTGCTTCAAGCTCTTTGACAAAATCTTTTAAAGATTTGCCGGCTTTTTCAGCTTCAAGAGCCATTATATAAATCTCGCGAATCGTTGATTCTTCTGTAACGGCTCTAAGCACTTCAGCGGATGTCATACCTTTCATAACCTCACCTTCTTTCATTAACGAGAACTTGTGTTCTCGTGTCTTACATATATTATTATGCCGTGTTTCTCGGCTTTTGTATGCCGACATACCGCACAGAGTTTCAGCGATTTCGCTATGCGGTTTTTTTTTCATTAAAAAAGCTCTTTACTTTTTCTTAATTACAGATTATAATGTTATTAAACTAACCCGAGCCGGTCAAAGCAGTAAGACTTGCTTTTGACCGGTCAGGCTTGTTCTAAGATAGCCGATTGTTGTCAAAGAGTCTCGGCTATCTTATTTTATTTGTCGAGTTTTACTCTGAGCTCTTTGACAAAATCTTCTAAAGATTTGCCGGTTTTTTCAGCTTCAAGAGCCATTATATAAATCTCGGCTATCGTCTTTTCGCGAGTAATCTTTTCAATTACTTCAGCGGATGTCATACCTTTCATAACCTCACCTTCTTTCATTAACAAGAACCTATGTTCTTGTGTCTTACATATATTATTATATCAGAATTTTCGGCTTTTGTATGCCGACATACCGCACAGAGTTTCAGCGATTTCGCTATGCGGTTTTACAGTTATAAAATTAATCACTCTTTTCTTAATTCGTTCCAAACGTGAATGCCTAACTCGTCTCTTGCCTTTGGATTCTCTTTAATAAACATAGCAAAAATAAACGTCATAAATTCAGATTTTATACGCTCCCATTCTTTTATCGTCATATTGGGATTCTTATCCAGCATATCTTTACGCATTTGTTTGACAAATTCTTGTCCTAAAGGCGTATTAAGCGCAATTCTTATCGCTTCTGATACTTTTTCAACAAAATCGTTAAAATTATTTCCTACCCGCATATATTATTCCCCCATTTTTTTGTTTAAGCTCGTTAATATTTCTCTGAATTGACGCATTAAATTTTTTAATGTCAAGCCCGTTATCAAAATACCCCTGCCTGCATACTTCCAGATACGCCTCCGACGGTCTGCCGACTTTCGCCTCGTCAAACATAATATAAGCCATCGCGTAAAACCTTCGGCCGTCTTCCGATGTTACGTATAAATTCTTTTTATAGTAAAATGTCGGATAACCCTCGTAAGCGTCAAGACGGCGCTCGTGCTCGGCGTTTATCTCCCAGACAACCACCGGAACAACTTTACCAGTTTGCGGAATAATGGTTGCGTACGCTCCGGTTTTAGAACCACGGTATACAAGAGTATAGTTTTTTATTCTTCCCTTGCATATTATTTTAGCTCCCGGACATCTGTGCGCCATTTGCTTCAAATTCAGATTGCTTCCATAAGCAATATATAAGCTCATTATTCTTTCCTCCCATATTAAAGATTATTTGCGGACGGCTCTGACCGCCCGCATTCCGGATTACATTATGTATCTGCCCTCGTGAGTGAGGCTTCCTGTAAGGCGCTTGGTAAGATGGTCTCTTACTACCTTAAATTCCTCGCCCTTAATACCTATTCTGCAAAGCATTTCATACATAGAATACTTATCGTTAAATTGATTTTTACGGCTTCTTCTGATTGATTTTTTCTCTAACGCGAAATTACTCAATGCCAAGCAAAAACAAACATAACTTCTGATTTCACCGGCGTGGAGAGTACCGTTGAATAATCTAAATTCAATAGTACCCTTTGAAAATACGCTGTGAAGGTTTAAACCGTGATATCTCGTCTGGCTGTAATGACGATATTTATCGTCCTCATTACCTTTACCGTACCAAGCACTCTCGCCCTTTGCAAAAGTATCAAGTCCTTTTTGATTAAAATTATCAATAAGCATAGGCTCTAATTTTCTGCACCATTTTTCACGGTATGGACTGATTTCAAGCGCTCTGTAAATTAAGTCCTGATATGAACTCATATAATTCACAAGGTTCTTAAGAGTTTTAATAGTATGCTCTCCTGCACCGATATGAATATGTATTCCGCACTGCTTGTCCGGGCTTGATTTTGCTCCGTTCCTTCTTAAAATTCTTACAATCTCCTGAAGGTCACTCATATCATCATAAGTAAGAATAGGACTTACAACCTCGCATTTTAAGTTTCTGTTTGGCGCGACGATTGATGAATCGTATACGCAGGACCATTTACGGCCTTGGCTGTCTTCCGCTGTATATTTATCATAAGTACCGCCCTCGTAGCTTGCTTCTGTTCCAAAGTATTCAGCGATAAGCTCCGCCGCTCTCTGTCTCGTAATACCGCTTGTCTCAATTTCGATTCCAAAAGTCTGATTTTTCATAATTAATTACCTCCGTGAAAATTTGTTTTTTTTCATTTGATATATTAATTATGTCGTGTTTTTCGGCTTTTGTATGCCGACGTACTGCATAGAGTTTAAGCGATATTGCTATGCGGTTTTCACAGTTAAAAACACATACCATAACTTTATTAACACTTATCAAGAAAAACTTGCTTTCGGCTATTCCTGTTTTTCAGTATCAAGCATTTCCTGAGCTATTCCCGTTTTAGCGGTAAAAATTCGGTTCTGGGTATATCTTTCGTTCTTCCTTACCTCTCCCAATAATTTTTCAAGTCCCTTTATAACTGTTTTATTTTCATCTATCCAATTAATAATGGAAGCCGTCTGAAGTATATAATCTTTTGCCTTTCTTCTTTTACAGCGTACCTCTTTCAGTTTATCGTATAATTCGACAGTTTTACTAAAACCGGGTTCTTTGAGCTCAATAATATGTAGTATATCCTGCGTTTCATCGTTGGCGTCCTGCTCAACGGACAGAAAAATACTATGATTCTGTTCAACCTCTCTTAAAAAAGTGAGAAAACTGTCAATTCCCGAGCTTATATGTTTTTCATTTTCCATTTCCGTCCCTCTTTTCCGTTTTACAAAAAATCATTTGTAGGTTTTAAAACTTTAACAGCTCATTTATTATAAAGTCCGCAAGTTCATTAATAGTTTCATTAGTAAACTCCTCAAAGTCATCAATACTCACTGTTCCAACAGCAAAAGCGGATTTATTCCTCGTAAGCCAGTAAGCGTCTGTATCTTCCATACTGAAAAATTTATTAAGTATATCAACCAGTTTTTCCTTTGATATAGTTGGTCGTTTTATACTCTCTAAATTATAATATTTATATCTGCTTTTATTAAATTCCCATATGTCACCGTGTTCAAGTGTAAATCTAAAGCTTTGAGCTGTTTCAGTAACCTCTACAACATTTTTTAAAAGTTGTTGTTTGTTAGTCCTTTTCTCTATAACAACATACTCCATATTAATCAACCTTTCAATCTAAGATGCTCTATAGTTTAACGGTTTCTTCGTACATATATTCTAATAAAAAATGTTAGCAAGAAAACTATACTTACCGTTGTCCAATCTGTATAAGCCATAAATCCTCCTGTTTTTTTTAGCCGAATTTTCTGAATCTAAGCCATTGCATTATGTAAGCCGGCGTTTCCCATCTGTCGTAGGTTTCCATAGTGAGCGAGTTGCGCTGATAAATTACGGCCGGAATTCCGGCAAGGCTGAGCTGTAAATAAGTCATAGCTACGCACCTTTCATCTATATCTCCGCACTCAACAAATAAATTTCTTGAAATATTAAAATTATATTTATTGTAAAGAACATCAGCCGTGGCGAGTACCATTCCGCCGGCTCCGCAAGCCGGTTCATTCAGCGTCATAACGCCGTCGTTCTTAATAAAATTGCTTACCGTGCCGGTATCGATTACCATTTCCGCGCATAACTTTGATACGTGATAAGGCGTAAAAAATTGTCCTGCTTTTGAATTGCTTGTATCGGACCTCATATAAATCTCGCCGAGATAGTCATTAAAACCAAACTCTATCTGACTTGAGAGCAAAACAAATATTTTTGCGAAAATCCCGGAAATAAGTGTTTGCATATCCTTATCATATTTCTTGATAATGGAAATATAAGCTTCTTCTCTTTTTTCCGCATTTTTTATATCGAATCTGTTAGATACGGCAAACGCTCCGCATTTAAAAATATCAGCTAAAAATTCGTGTCTTCCCACTCTGTAAGTTCCTTTATCAAGGTCCTTTAATATATCCTTTACTGTAGGTATAATTTTTGTTTTCATTATTCACCTCTTAAAAATAATCTTTACATTTTCATCTTTTTACGGTATAATGAAAACATACAGCCGAGAGAAGCAGTAAGACTTACATTCTCAAGGCTGGATGTTTTTCTCTAAGATAGCCGATTGACTCTCAAATCTTCACGGCTATCTTATTTTATTTCTTACTGTACGCTAATACTTTAAGCTCTTCGATAAAATCATCAAATGTCTTGCCGGCGTTTTTCGCGTCAACAGCCATTATATAGATTTCTTTTCTTGAATTTTCAACCGCAAGCTTTTCGATAACTTCACTTGCGTTAGGCATTTTCATAACCTCACCTTCTTTCATTAACGAGAACCTGTGTTTTCGTGTCTTACATATATTATTATGCCGTGTTTCTCGGCTTTTGTATGCCGACGTACCGCACAGAGTTTCAGCGATTTCGCTATGCGGTTTTACAAATACGTTAGCTTTTATTTAGTACATAATTTTAGCCGGAACAGTACGAACAAGATTAATCGTCATATCAATACCGGCTTCGGCAAGCTTAGTCGTAAAGGTTTCTGTCGGCTCCGTTTGTGAATAACCGTTCGTACGGTCATAAGTAAGTATAAGATTTCTCGCTTCAGCTTCAGCTTTAAAATTTTTATTATGATAACGTCCCTTCTGGCTGGTGTCGGCAATGCCTTTTTCTAAGCAATAAAGGTGCACCATTTCGTGACATAACGCAGCCGCCGTGTCTTTAATAGGCCTGTTAATAAATTCCGCGCTCAAATTTATCTCATACATTACGGTTGAATCGGTTTCCCAGATTTTCTCAACAGAGCAATGCCCATAGGCGTGAGGGGCAGACTGTACCGTTATAACTGCTTTCGGCAAAGAATTGCAAAAATAAAGCATATTAAGCTTGTCGAAAATATTTTCTAAGACTTCAATTACTTCGCTCATTTTAACAGGTTCCCTGTTTACCGCTTCCGCTGGTTGGATTTCTCCATCTCCTGCTTCAAAATTCCCGATTCTCGCTGCCTCAATACCTTTAATAAGATTAGCTTTTGACAGATTCCACCAATTTGCAACCTTGTGTTCTTTAGCAATTTTTTTAAGCTCTTTGCTTGTCATTTTATCTAAATCAGTTATCTCAAGCTTTTCTTTTTTTACGTTTAACACAGAGGAATGTCCGCGGTAAGTTCTGACAACCGAATCCGCAATATCCTCATTTCTGTATTCATAAACCATATCTTTCGTACCGTCTTTAAATTTAACGGTTACTCTATAACCACGTACTGAATTCATAGTCTTCCTCCATAAAATTTTTGTTTAAAAGTCTTTACATTTTTGATTTTATGATTTATAATAACTTTAAAGCGTACGTGTAAGGTCTGCCAAATGGCAGGTACGCTTATGTTAAAACGACTAAAAAAATTTTCTTGTGTCTTACATTGTCGTTTTAATGCAAAAGTACTCTGTTGAATAAAGCAGTAAGGTTTACATTTATTCAACAGGGTGCTCTTTTTCTAAGATAGCCGATTGTCTTTCAAATAACCACGGCTATCTTATTTTATTTCTTATTGCTCGCCAGCACTTTAAGCTCTGCGATAAATTCATCAAATGATTTACCAGACTCTTTCGCGTCAATAGCCATCATATAGATTTCTTTTCTTGCGTTTTCAACCGCGAGCTTTTCGATAACTTCACTTGCGTTAGGCATTTTCATAACCTCACCTTCTTTCTTACCAAGTGATTACTCACTTGCACCTTACATATATTATTATGCCGTGTTTCTCGGCTTTTGTATGCCGACATACCGCACAGAGTTTCAGCGATTTCGCTATGCGGTTTTACAGAAGCTCGCTTGTTGAACAACCCAAAGCGTTAGCAAGCTTCTCAGCGTTTTTAAGCGTCATATTTTCAGGCTTTATCTTGCCCGTTTCAATCTGCTGAATCTTGATATAATGTACACCGGAAAGTTCTGAAAGCTCTTTAAGCGTCAAGCCTTTTTCAAGGCGCTTTTCTCTTAATCCCATAATTTTAGTCTCCTTTTATATTAATTCTTTAACGGTACCTTTTGAATAAAGGTCTCTTTCAATTCCCATTCCGTAGGGCAGTTTTATGTTTTCAAGCTCAAACAGGCCGACATAACCCCATTCCCATTCTGTTATACAGCAGTACCCGAAAAACAGCCAGTCACCGTTTTCCTGTTTTTCGCCTTCGGTTATAAGCCAAGTGCCGGCACCGCACGGGTTGAAATATTTAACGACTACTTCAGCATTGAGTCCCTGCCCGTCTTTTGAATAGAGAGGGGCTTTTTCAAAAGCTTTTTCAAGCTCTTTAGTCATAAGCTTCATAAATATCCTCCTTTCTGCCCTCGTGACCTCCGGGGCGAGATATGTATTTATACAGCTACTCTTTCGCCGCTTTTAATCATCTCGGCAAATGTTTCAATAACGCCGTTCCAATTATCCTGATAACCGCAGTCGTTAGCGTCTGCAAAGTCGGCTATCTCAATTTCACCTCTTTTTGCAAGGTTTTCTATAGTCTGCATTTCTTCTGCTGTAGCCTCTCTGCCATCAACAGCAATCTTGTCAATCAGATTTACCAAATCATAATAAGCGTCAGAATCATTCATTTTAATTTCCTCCTAAGTATTTGTTTTTGTGTCTCACATATATTATTATAGCGTGTTCGCTTGTTTTCGTATGCTGACGTACTGCACAGAATTTAAGCAATTCTGCTATGCAGTTCTTACAGGTTTTTCAAGTTAGCAGCACTTGCAGCACTTTAACACATACCCAATTACTTTTTAAAATTAGGCATATTAGGGAGTATCAGAGAAGTAGATTACCCTCTAATACGCCTAATTTTATAAATTAACAAGAAAAGCGTAAAAAGTGTTGCAAGTGCTATGGCAAAAATTGTAAACCGCAGCGCTTGGTAGCACTTTAAAATGAAGTGCTACCCAAAGTGCTACCTTAAAAAACCTTGAATATTCAATAAAAATTAACACTTTTTAATATAAAGTAGCACTTGTAGCACTTATTTCTATTAATTAATGTAAATTAGGCATATTAGAGGGTATTAGAGAGTACACTTAACTCTCTAATACCCTCTAATATGCCTAATTTACATTAATTAATAGAAAAAGCAAAAAAGTGCTACAAGTGCTACCGAAGGCCCTAAAATGCAGTACGGGCAAGACTTTCATCAGGCAGCACTTTGTTTTTAAGGGCTTTTTGAAGTGCTGCAAGTGCTACAAAAGGTCTTTTGTATTTCGTTTTAGCCTGCTTCCCGCTATAGACGGGGTTGTATTTCACCGTTCAAATATCAAAAGACTTATATAAGCAAGAAAATAAGCTCATATCGGCTCCGTATCAAGCTTTTCAAGATAATTTTATTTTATACTCTGAGATTGAAAAATGCGATATGGAGTGATTTAGGCTTGTTTCCGGCTGTTTGATTTTCAAAGTATTAATCACTTCGGAGAAGATTTGCCTGCTGCCTATAAAACCACATAATAAAAGTGCTTAAAATCCGTATAAAACGTCAGCATACGAAGATAAGCGAAATCGTTATAATTAATAAAAACAATCTTACAGAGGTGATTTTAATGGCATATCGACACCCTAAACCGAAAATTGGTTATTCTTCTGACGTATTTTGGTATGTCTCTAAATACAAAAGGCCTATTACAACAAGTACGAGGTCTTGTAGTGACTCTATCGATGTAATGACAGAAAAAGGTTATAACACGCCGAATAAAATCGTTAAAGCTATTAATGATAAAATATTTATAGGCTGTTATGAAGAAAAGCTGATAATGGAAGAATACATAAGAAAAGGCTTCGGCGATTTAGTTTTAAATGTAAAATAGGAGATGAGAATAATGCAGAAATATTTATATGAATCTGACGTAATACACGCTATCGGCAACGCCGACAATGCTAATGGTATGTCAGAACTTGAAAGCCGGGTATTCGGCAATATCTGTAAAGCAGTATCAGCATTAACTGGTTTTACTTGTATTTATGCGGTGACAGTACAAAGCGAGTACAGCCTGCCTAAACTTAGCGAAGAATGTTACACAACGCTTAAAGAAGCACAAGATTTTATTGAGACAAGGTCGGACAAGCCTGAAAAGATAACCGAGTACAAGTATCAGAGCGCCCGAACAGAATACAAAATACATACATTGCAGATACGTTAAAATCATACAGCAAAATTGCTTAAATCCTGTGTAGTATGTCGGCATACGAATGCTGAAAAACACGGCGTAATAATATATGTAAGATACAAAAACACATTGTTTAGGAGGAAATAAAAATGAGAGAACTTAAAAAATATGAAGAAAAAATGATGGTTGAAGGAAATACAAATAACTTTGCAATGCTTGTACTTGAATTTCACAAAGATATTTGTAAAGAGGCGGGATTCACATTTGCAGACGCAGTAAATTATTATAAATCAAGAACAGATTTCAACGACGGAATTTACACTTTATGGGGAAACAACGGCATAAAGTATTTATTCGATTGCAAGATGAATTTCAGGGGAACAAAATTCTAACAAATAATAACCCGCCCCAGAGGTTACGAGGGCAATTTATCAGCAAAACGGTTTACAAAATAAAGCGATACTGATATAATAAAAACAGGAAGTGAAAATATGTCTTTAGAATTTCAAAGATACGGGCGTAATAAAGATACCCTTATAAACAATACATATATCAACAGTGGCGAATACCGTAATAAATTTAACGCTATTACAGATAATAAAGACGTTAACAGAATCCTTTATGCAAAAGCGAAGGAAATGCTTAAGCACAGGAGCGGTACAATGCTTGAGGATATGTATTGGATAGACGGCACAACGGGAGAGGTTGTTGCGAGTGCATTAAATGAGCGAAAAGAGAGCGGTATTCAATATACTAAGGCTATATTAAAAACTTTGTATAATAAAAGAGGAATAATCACGCTCCATACCCACCCTAACAGTATGCCGCCAAGTATTGCGGACTTTAATTCGGCCTGTCGTCGAGAATATGCAATTTCTTTAGTTATTTGTCATAACGGAAAAATATTTCAGTATATTTCTAAAGAAGAAATCAATGAAAATTTATATACTCGCTATATTCAAAAGTATGCAGGAGAAAGCTATTCAGAATATGAGGCGCAAATAATGGCATTAAGAAAATTGAAAGAAAATCATAATATTGATTTTTGGGAGGTGAAATAGTATGAGTAAATTTGAACCTTATTTTGTTAATGATTCTGTTGTTATTCCCGAATACGTAAAAAATTTATCAAAAGAAAAACTCGAAAAAGAAATTTCTGAGCTTGAACAACAAGCAAAAAAGAAAAAACAAAAACAGCTTCAAAATACTTAAAAAAAAGACGTCTAACTTTTTTAAAGGTTAGGCGTTTTTTTTGTTAAACGAAAAAGACGTAAGACCTGCAAACAAGCCTTACGTCTTTTTTAATAGCCTTATTTGGTTTTCAGTTCTACGCCGCCGTTTTTAAAATCAACACTGAATGTTTCTGTTGCTGCCGCTAAACTGCGAATCGGCACATAATTGCTGCCGTTAATATTTACCGTTTCAACTCGTGTTTCCCTGTTGTCAACGGTAAGCGGCAGCTCTTCAGGCTTATTGGAAATACTTGGAATCTTAGTCTTATTATCATATCCGACCGCAAAGCCAGCCTGCTCCAAGTCCTTAATACAGAGGTAGTTTTTGCCCTCTTTTAAAATTCTGTCAGCCTTATAATCTTTGCCGTTAATGTTTACCGTAATTTTTTCTACCATTTCATCGTCCTCCTCAATAACCGGCGCAGTTTCGGTAAGTTTATTTTTAAAGTTTTCCCAAGACTTGACGTTTCTTACGTAAGGTTCAGGACAAATCTTTTTTGTTACGTCATAATGTCTTATTACGTTTTCAATCGAGATGTTATATCTTTTCATAAGCTCTTTAATGAGCCATACGGCGTTTTCAACAGTCTTTGATTTAAAATCATAATTTCCTTTGCTGTTGATAAAAGAACACATTTCAACGCCGATACTATTATGATTTCTGCATTCGTGATGAGCGTAGTTTTTCGCCCCGCAGTGCCACGCTATGTTTTTATCCTCTATGGACTGATAAATATTGCTTTCGTCCACAAAGTAGTGCGCGGAAGCGCCTCTGTAAGATTTAAAATAATTCGTGTTAGCAAGCGCCGTGTCACCGTTATTTCCCGTATAATGCACTACGATATACTTAATACGGCTTAACGTTCCGGCGTTAAAGTTCTGGGTTGTCAGATTTTTCTTAATATTCATTTTTACCCTCCTCTCTATTAATAAGATTTCTGAAAGCTTCGTAAAGTCCGGTTGAGGCAAGTCCGCTCACCATTCCGCTTAAACAACTCTCAAGGCTTAATCCGCTTGAAGCAATTCCTAAAACTGTACCTATAATAAGCATAATAAGCGGTATATATTTATTGGGTATGAAATCAAGTGACTGCTTAATCGCATACCCAATACAAAGGCATATTCCGACCGTTATTAAGTTAAAATAATCTATTAAATCTGTTATATCCATTAATTTTCCTCCTGTTCTTCGTTTTCTTTAAGCGTGTCCGGCAATTCGGTAGGTAAAGCTTTTAATCTTTCATACAGCTCTGTTCCTACATTATTTCCTCCTAAGCTATGATATTGTTCATAAACTTTTGTACATACTTCCATAGCGTAAATAGGGCAGTAACCTCTTTCCGACCATTTGTTGTATGCGTCGTAAAGAGCTTGTCTTAAAAGAGCGGTAATAGCCTTTTTTACAGCTTTCTGCTCCTCTATTCTCGTTTTCATTTCTTTTTTGAGGTTTTTATAGCCTGCTGCTATTGCGGCAGTAATCAGACCGAAAATAACCTCAATCCAATATTGCTCAATAAAATCCGGCATATTTACTTACGCCTCCCCGTATGTAACAGATATTGAGGCTATATATGACCCTTCTATAGCAGTAAGAACAACATTGCCTTTAACCGCATTTAAAGAGGTAGTATCACCTGCTGCTGTTACTTCTGTTTCGTTTTGACTTAATTTAAGTTTGCCTTCTCCATATCCCTGACAAGCCTGAACCGTAACGACACAGTTTGATTTAACAGGAATTATAATTTCTGTTCCGGCATTTATCTGGGTACAGTTAGCGCCGGCGTTAGGAGCAAGTTTTCCTAATTCTGCGTTAATCGTAAGACCTTTCCAAGTACCTGTTGAGCCTTGATACGACTCATTGTAAGCCCCATCGTTATTACACTCAAAATCATAATAGACATTTTCATAAATTTCGCTTTTTTCCAAAGCACTTATCCTTTCATTAATGCTTGAAATTGAGTTTTCAATATTTGCTATTTTTTCTAAAAGGCTTTTTTCATCTGATATATTCTCCTCTAAAACCGCAAGCCTGTCTTCAATATTTGCGTTAGTATTTTCAAGGAACTCAACTCTTGAAGTTAATGCGTCATTTGATAAATTGCTTTCTTCCAAAGCTACAAGCCTGCTTTCTATATCTTCCGTCCAAGTTGATGAATATTCAGAGGGATTTATATCATCATCAAGCGTATCGGCAATTTTGATTGTATACGGCTTGGATTTCCATACATAATCTGCCCCTGTTACTCTTATTATAAAAGAAACATCTCCTGCTGAGTGTGTCACATTGCCGTCAATAAGCCAAGAAAACAAAATAAAATCTTCGGAAGTGTTTACAGCATTTGCGGCGGCAATATCCGAATAACCATCAGCGTTAATATAGAAAATTTCAAATTTCTTATCTGAAATATCCACGCCGTCTAATATTTTGTTCATTTTAAATATAAGGCTGTTAGAACGGTTATCACCTTTTACGACTATATCGCTGTAATTTTCAGGCGGTACAATTTCTTTGTTATTGACCGCAAATACTTCATCAATATCAGCGTTTATCAACAAATTATAACTTTCTTTCAACAGAAGCACCCCCCAATTCTTTACGTATATACTCTTTTTCCTGTTTTGAAAGTTTTACGTAACTCTCCAAAATCTCATCAAGAGACTGCCCCTTTTTCATTTTGATTTTAATTCCATATACAATAACATCTAATATCATTACAGCGCACCTCCCAAAATATCCGCAATAACCTCACTTAAATTGTCAAGCTGCGTGTTTCTCTCTTTTTCCAGCTTTTCTGAATAGGAAATCTGTCCCATAGCAACCGAAATCATAGATATGCTTTCTTCCTCATTTTGGTTATCTTCTTTTTGAATTATCTCTTTTTTTATTTCCAAATTTACAAAAATAGAATAATCATAATAAATACAGCCATCAATATCATCTGTATTTGTGGGTACAACACTTGAATATATCGTTATTTCATCAGTTTCGTTTGTGTCTTTAAAGAGTTTTAAAAGTTCGTCTGCGGAAGAATCCTTAAAATTGAAAATAAGGCAGTCTCTTTCTGAGCCTTCTGTAAATAATTTCTTTCCGAAAACAGAAATACAATCAAGTATTTTTCCGCTTTTAAGTTTTATTGATTTCATTTTATGACCTCCTAATAAATTTTATTGCCATTAACAGCAACAGAAGTTATAGCCGCAGAACAAGTCAATCGTCCGTCAGGGCCGCTTATTGATATATAAATATCTAATTTGCCTAAATATGTATCGCAAGTAAAGCTGCCTGTACAAGTGCTACGGATATCTGTGGCTGTAAATGCTTCATCGCCTATATATAAATAAAAATCATCTACAAATTGGTCTGTAGTATCATTTCCATTTTTAGTTATTGTAATTTTCCAATTAACGTCTACTATATCATCTTTCCGAACCATAAAATCAGAAGACGCGGCAAGATAATCTTGAATACTCCAGCTTAAAGAAGAATCGTTATTCGTGTGGCTTACAAAAAAGTCGCCGCTCCAATTACAAGCATAACTTCGCGCTTCAAATACCGGTCTTGCGATATTGTTTATTCCAACATACTCATTTCGCACTTCTCTTGCCACATTTCCAATCCCGATATATTGACTTTTAATTTCTCTTGCTATATTATTTATCCCAATATATTTAGGCATATAATCCACCGCCTTAGCTATATACCATAATAACGTCACTGTCAGCAAGGTTTGTACTTCCTGCTGTAACAGACGAATTTGTATAATTGATAGACCTTGCAAAATCTCTCCTGTTTAGCAAAGTTCCTGAAAACCAATAATGCTGACCTGTGTCCCCCGGCTGAAAACAAGCATAAAACATAGGTTTCCAAATTGCTCCTGTATAATAAAGACTGCTGTTTACGGTTATCCCAATAGCTATTGTACCGCTGCTGTTAGCTACTAAACTGAAATCACCTGTATTTAAACTTTTCAAATTATAAGTTTTAAAAATTGGATTGCCGTTATAGTTATTTTCTTTTAGAGTAACTTGATGTTCATATTTTCCATCAGGAATATCATAGTCTGCAAAAGTAGTTATTTCAAAACTCATTACCTGTGTGCGTTTTGTCGTGAGATTTCTTGCGTATACCTTTACTGTCGCTGTTCCGCCTATTCGTGATTCTTCTGACTGGTAACCCGAAGCTGTGGTTAAGGCTATAGAATATTCTTTATTTTCGGTTATTTGATAAGAATTGCTTGTATAACACGAATATCCGCTTCTAACCCATTTTGCTGTTCCTGAAGAACTGTATGAAAGCAAGTCGTAATCATACCCTCCTGTTGGAATATGCTTATAGCCTGCCGTTGTTGGGTGGGTGTATGCGGTTTCATTTCCCCAAACCGCTGTACCATCGGAAGACCATTTTAGAATTTGCCCAGATGAGCCTCCTGTTGGAATATGCTTATGACCCGAAGATGTTGGGTGGGTGTATGTGGTTTCATTTCCCCAATAAGCTGTTCCTGATGAAGACCATCTCAATATCTGCCCTGAACTGCCGCCTGCCGGGATATGCTTATTTCCTGAAGTCGTAGGATGCGTATAATTATTAAGACCTAAAATACGATAATATATATCTTGTATAGTTGTGCCTAAATCTCTTTCAGAAAAACTCAAAGAGTTATTTGCAGAAGAATTTATAACTGAAAACTTCGGCTGATATATATTAGATGAGCTATTAAGGTTTGCCCAAGGTGACCATTTACCGTATGATGACGAACGCATATAAACTTTATTTTTTGAAAAAGGAAAAGCAAATTGAGTTGCTGAGCCTTTATCAGAATCATAAAAAAATGGAAAATATACAATATACCAATGCGTGGAATCTGTCGTATTCGGCACAACTTCACTTAATGAGGTAAAAGTTGCGTATGCTCTGTTAAAATTAGTGTTATTAAGGTCTTCTGTGCTTGATATGGCAGCATATGTTATAAATTTTTCAAAGGGCAAGCCATTTAATTTATTGGCGTCCCAAGCATAATCGGCTGTATTGGCAGTATCGGCGTTTCCTCCGTTTGCCGGCAGAGAGGTCGGTTTATTCGTTAAATCGTTGTAGCTGCCACTTGTAGCTACAGGTTTCAAATTCCCCGCCAATGCGTATGCACTTGGCACTTTTCCGCCTAATTTTGCCGCGTTTACATTGGTAAAGTCGGCGCCGTTATTATGATTATGCTTATCGATAATATCCATATTAGCGTTTATATCTGCAATATCCGCAATGTCTGTATAATCGGGCTTATTTAGTTTCAAATTTGATGTTTTCTGCATTTATTTCACTCCCATATTAAATTTATTTAAGGTGAAAATTTCAGTTTCTTCGCAGGTTACATTTATATATCCGTTATTAAGCTTAAAACTTGTTATATCATTAACTCCAAGACTGTTTACGGCAATATTAAGAAGTTTAGCATAACTAAGTTCAGTCTTTTGAAAATTTATCTGTGAAAAGTATTTTAAAATATCATTTTTTATGTTCTCAAGCGTTGCTTCACTGCTGTATGTGTTGTCAAGCTCCACATTTCCGCTTACAGTGATTTGCTTAAGGCCCGCACTAAATACTTCGCATATCGCACCTATAGGTGCTGTACCCGAACCATCACCATTTTTGAGAGGGTCTATATAATTCTGCACCAGTTCAACCGTTGCAATATCAGCCGCTTCTCCGTTGTCACCGCAAATATATACATTTACTTTATTATTGACCGTTTTGTCCCTTACGGCCTTTGCACCGCCAACGCCGATACATTCAGTAGCCCATAAAATATAATGAGCTTTATTTCCGCTTGTGGCAGGCATTGAAAGCCTTAAATGATAGCGCTCTCTTAAAGCCGCGTCTGTTTCCTCATTCGTCCCGCCCTCTATAGGATTTGGGTTTGTTATGCTTTTAATATTTGAGTTTGAAGTTATAAGCTTCGTAACCGTGTTCGCCGTTGTATTTCCTATTTCTCCTGCCTCAACCGCAATAATTGGAATATACGCTTTGCCTTTTACCTCATAATCTGATGTGATTTCATATTGAATATCATCAGCGCATACGAGTGTACCCGCATATAAAATACCGTTGCCCGTAACCTCAATATGCCCTTTCGCTTTCTGTGCTTTTTTCCTCTTAATATCAGTCCACTGTAAAACATATGCGTCAAGCTCATCACCCTGTAATTTATCAACATTCAATTTATCAGCTGTAGAAGTTAAAAGCTGTAAAAGTTCGTGTATTTTAAGGGAAAAGGCTTTGAACATTTCCCAAAGCCAAGTACCTTTAATTTTTGAGTATGTTTCAGGCATCTCGTTAAGCAAATCTGACTGAATATCGCTTATTTCCTCATTGTAGTTCAATTTTTATCACCTCCGGTTATAATAACCGTTTTGCTGTTTGAGTCCCATTCAGTTTCATATCCCGTTTCTCTCGCCAAATCTCTGATAAAACAATAAGCCAAATCGTCATAAATCCTCGTGTGTATATCAAGAAGCCTGCCATTAGCGGTAACTCTCTTTCGTTCTGCATTCCAGCCAACATCAATACCAAGCAATAACAAAAATTCCCTTGCATTAACAAGATTTGAGCCATTAATATTTATTCCGCTTACAGTCTTTTTTTCATTATTTATCTGAATTGATATTTGCTGAAATTCAATTTTATTATCTTTTATAATTACTGTTTTATTGTCTGAATCCCATTGGATATTTTTGTTTGTTTCAACGGATAAGTCACGCACATAGCAGTATGCCGAACCGTTATAAATTTCTGTATGAATATCAAGCACTTTTCCGTTAGCGGTAACTCTTTTCTTTTCGGCGTTCCAACCGACGTCTATGCCAAACATCTCAAGTATATCTCTTGCTCTTACAAGATTATGCCCATCAACATTTATGCCGCTGACATTAGCTTTTGTATTGTTTATATGAGCCTTAACCGTATGAAATTCAACTACTGTACCATTATCTTCTTTAGCCTCATTTGTCACAAAAATATATTCTTTAAAACTAACATTACAGCGAATATTTTCGACTCTATCGTAATAGTATTTAAAGCTTGTTATCGAAACGGCTATATTCAAAAGCTCGTTAAGTCCGTCGGTAACAACAACACGCATAGGTATTTTCTTTGTTGAAACATATCCTAAAAGGTTTAATACTTCTATTCCCGTATCTTTAGCAAAGTCATAATGCTTTGTCGGCAGAAACAAATCCAAAGAAAAACTCCTTGGCTTTTTATTTCCCAGAAGCGTTATAGTTGATGTATGAGTTGTCATTTCCTCATTCGCCAAATCCTGTACTATTTCAGGAAGCTCGTTGGGAATTACGGGAACTTCTACTACCTTTTCGTTATTATTATAGCTTAAAAACATTTTAATCGAAGTCATCGTCAAGTCCTCCTAATATTGTACCGGCAACGCTTTGTGATACGCTTTTCCAAGTATAAGGCAAAAGGGAATTCCAAGTAACCTCTTTAATCTCTCCCCAATTTACGTGGTCATATTCAAGCGTCATATCAAGATGATAAGGTATCATTGTTTCAAGGCTTCTCTTTACTACACCGAGATACTTATTATATTCTACTTTCAGAAACCGTACAATAACTGTCATATTCTCAAATGCAATTTCGGCTGTAACACCCTGAACGCTGTTAGCCGCATTTTCAAGCAATTCTTTCGTAGCCGTACCCGTTCCCAAAAGCCTTGTTCTTACATAAGCACGCCTCTTATCAATATCGTCAAGTCTTTTGCTGATAGCCATTTCTTTTTCTTTAAGTTCCAAATACCAGTCTGCTGAATTTAAAAAAATCTGTTTGTAAAGATTATTTATTTTATTTTCAGAGGAAACAAATTTTACGCTTAAAGCTTTTATCAAATCAAGAGTTACTTTATCTTTTCTATAGATTTTATGTATTAATTTAAGCATTTTCTCCGTCTCCTTATAAATTTTCCAAAGTGCAGCTCATTGTATGGTTACAGCCGTTTACTTTATGTCTTACAGATTTTATTCTGTAATTTTCATCAATTCCAAGCCAGTCGTCGATTATATGCATTACCCGTCCCGCTCTCGCTTTGTCGTGTCCTATAAAATCCATTAACAATTCGCATTTAAGTTTATTTTTCTCTTTTAACTCATTTTTTGCAAGCTCGGCTATATTATCTGCTTCATCGGAATTTACGCTGTAATTTTCAGCCAGTAAACCGTATTTTCTTATGCTCTCTTCATCTCTTGCAATAAACTGTCTTTCGGGCATTTCTCCGCTCGTTTTTGAATTAACTTCAGCCGTAACGGCGTTTTTCATATCCTCGATTGAGTGTGTATATTTTCCTCTGCCGTGTGCGTTTTTGTCAGTAACGTCAAAAGCGGCAACATTTACAGCAGGTTTGAAAATATAACTAATCGGCTCCGTTGACAATTGAAATACATAAATCTTTTCTGCTCTCATTTCATAGTAATATTTCTTTCCGTCATTATCCTGCTGTATTTTTATTAATTCCTTTATTATCTCGTTTACATTTTTTATATAAACACCTTTGACGTTTGCCGGCATATCGCATACGCTTCCGACAGATATTCCAACGTGAGAAAAAAGTTCTTTTATACACTCTGAAACGCTTTTATCCTTAAATTGAATGACAATATCGTTTTTGTTAAGATAAAAGCCAAAATCGCAAACCTTAATTGTTCTTTTTGGGTAATTCCTGCTTACATTTACAACAATCCCTCTTATAAGTTCGCCTTCATCATTAAAAAGCTGGACAATATCGCCTGCCGTAATTAAAAGTCTTGGAATATATTTCTCATTCGTATCGGGAACGGAAAAAGAAAGGGTAACTCCAACTGTATCAAAATTCTCGTTCCAGCTTAAATCCGAAACAAGACTTGTTATATCTTGGCTTTGACCGTTTTTAGTCAGCATTATTTTATACATAGTCCGTCACCGTTTCTGTTATTGTTATTAAACTGCTGTCTTTAAGAACAGCTGTAAATGATACTTTAAGCCCCTGCTTTTCCCTTTCAGCTTTCCAGTCTTTGATTTCTTTTATCATAGGATGCTTTAATAAATGCTCTGTAACCTCTCGTTTAAGTTCGCTGTTAATATATCCCATCGGCAAAGTTCTTTCTCCGATATATTTATAAATACTTAATCCAAAAGTTTCCGTTTCACCTTTCATATAATCCTTATATACATTCAACGGTGTTCTCAAAACATTCTGAATATATTGTCTTACTTTCCTTAAATCTTCGCATTCGTTCAACACAGAGCCTTTCATAATATGCTGCCCCGTTTCATAATCAAATAAGAAATCGACGCCCGTGTCAGTTACTTCATTTTCTGCCGTTTCAGTTACAGATTCGACAAAAGCACTCGGAAACATTTTTACCACCGCCTCTCGTTCTTTCACATTTGCAGTAACTTTGTACACTACTTCCTCTGTCCGGCGGTAATGTGCGAACAGGATATTCAGGCTGATAGCCTTGTTTTTTCATATTCATCACTCCAAATAAATATACAAATCTTTTATGCTCTCGAATTTGCCGAGAATATAAAGGCATTGATTATCGTTTCCTGCTATACATATAAATTTATCGCCTATTTCATTAGGGTATTCGGAAACATAAAGCTCTTTTTCTGTTACTCCCGTATTGCCGTTTATAAGTCCTTTGATATTAAAAAATTCTGTAAATTCCAATGGAATTCCATTATAATAAATGCGTATTGTGGCGGGAGTATGAGAAACATACTCCCCAACGCACATACCTATTATTTTTTGATTGTTTCTCTTATGGATTTCCTTTGCGAATTCAATATAGCCGTCCATATCATTTTACCTGTTTAATCTATAGTCGAAAGTATCGTTACTTCTGTAAACGTAAACGGCATAGAACGGGTTACAAGTTTCTTAGCCTCCCAGTCGGCAAGAGTAATTTCCGTGAACTGGACGCCTGTAATCATATATTTTTCTGTTTTTCCAGTATTAGGGTCTGTAAGATTTGAGTAAATTTTAAATTCGGGGGTTGTTCCCGACTGATACGCCGCTATTAATTCAGCGTCCGCACCTGTATTTACTCTGGCACCCTCAAGCGTACCAGAGCCGTCGTAGCCAACATAAACGTGGTGTGTACAATAATCGCCTACGGGCGCGAAATCCTCAAACTGACCTGTCATTTTAATATTAACCTTATTTATCTCAGCAAGAAAAGTATTATTCAAAAACACTTCTCCGCTTGTGCCTTTTAAAAATTTATTGTCGTCAAACATATTTTAACCTCCTTATTCCATTGTTACCGTAAACTTTAAGTTTTCCATACAGTTTAAAATTTTGATATTGCAGGCAACGAAAACACTTCTCTTAAAGGCCATAGCTTTTACTTTGTCGTCGGACCAATCCTGCGCTTCACTTTTTCCTGTTCCTATCCAAGCTGAACGCTGCAGTTCGACATCGATTTCAGCTTTATTCGCAAACTCTGAATCAAGAACATCTTCTCGTGCTAAATTACTGAAATACTCATTAACGGCTCCGATAAACAACATTTGATTCATATATTTATTTTTAAATGAACCTTGGTATGTATTTTTGAATTCATCACGAATATCGTCCATAATAAGGTTCATAGCCTCTACTGTCTCAATGTACTGCATATCCTCCGTCGCCGTATTTCCATTAAGAGTTATAAGACTGTTTATTCCCGCGACAATTCTCACACCGTTTACATCGTTTGTAAGAACAAGCTGTCCCGAAGAAATTGCCGCATCAATATCGTCCACCTCTGTAACCCCTGATAAATCGGTGCATAGAAAATTGGTACAGCCTCTTGTAATATTGCATCCCGCTAATATCCCCAAAAGGCTTGGTAAATAATTAATTGCTGTCACTTCATTTCCGTTATTGTCGGCAGCGCTTTGATTAAAATACACATACTGCTTGCAGTCAGCTCCCTTTTGTGTTCCCACGGCTTTATAGGTATATCCCTGTTTATCCATTGATTTTATCCAGCTTGCCAAATCAGCTTGAGGCGTTTCACTTCCGGCAAAGGCAATCCAGCCAGTTCTTCTTACCGTCATTATAGCTTTGGCGAAATCCGAAAACTGTGTGCTGTTTCCGCTTATAACCACAACCTCAAAAGGTGTATAAGAAAGACATTTTTTAATTTGAGAGAGGCTATCCTCTGTGTAAAGGCTTTCTTCTATATCTGCGACAGTTTTATAAACTCTCGTTATGATATTAGTACCGCTTTCAGGCGCCCCTGTCGCGTCGTTTAAAAGAAGTATAGCCGTTCCTCTCTCGCTCCTTTGTATCAGCGTTGTAGCCAGCTGCTTAAATGTAATTGTTATTGTTGGTTTAGTCGCCATATTCATTCCTCCAAATTCTCGTTAATATACAAATCTTCCATAGTTTCATTTCCGATTACGTCCTTATCATCTATACCAAATTCCGTGGCAATCTCAAAATTAAAACTACAGTTTAATACACCATCTGTCACTTTCTCAAATTCCAAATCATCAACATAAACAACACAATTTTCTTTTATATTAAAAGGCTCAAGAAAAGAAAAAGCTATTTTGTCCTCGATTTCCATAATATCCGCCTTGCTATGTTTTCTGTCGGACGAGTAAAAGTATAAATTGAAATATACCTTTATTTCTCTTAAAGCGGATGAGAATAAGCCTGTGTTTACAGTATCCATAAATATCTTAAAGGACGGTCTTATAACAGGCTCTTCCATATCGCTGTCAGCTATGGGAATGTCCGTCACATCTGATATGTGATTACAGATGGCTTTAAAAATATCTTTTAATATTATCATCAAATCACCCTTTGTTAAGCGGTTCTGTTATCTTGTCAGCAAAATCTTCGCAGTCCTTTTCATATTGGCTTTCAAACATATTTCTTGATACGCTGAAAATATGATATCCAAGTACATCTTTGATATATTTTCCGCCATTCTTTAAGTTTAGCTTACCGCTCTTTTTTGTTGTTCTTGTTTTAGGTGTAACTTGTTTGTGGTCATACTCTATTAAATGACCGTGAAAAGCGGGTGAACCTGAATAAACTCTTATACTGTCGGCACCTGTTTTACTGTATTTATAATATTTTCCTCTTTTTATACCTTTCTCAAAATTTCCTGTTTTCTTTCCGACTGACGACCTTGCTGTTTTTAAGGTACGATTTTTAAGTTTGTTTCCCTCTAACTGCATAAACTTTTTTACTTCTTTAGGATAAACTTCTCCAATCATTATCATTGTATCACTAAGCTCGTCAAGCCCTTCAATATCAAACAAAGACATAATAATCACCCCTACATCGCTCTTATTGCGTCAACAAATTTTCCTCCCACAATACCACCTATTTCCTCGGCGAAATCATCAATTCCCACAATATTCCCGCCGATAGTTACATTAACGTTTATATCGCCAAAACGTCTAATTTCCTTATCACCACCGTTGTGTATATATGTTGTCTGCGGCACAGTATTATTTTTTTTCACATTCGCGCCAAAATAGGGAACATCATTAAAACTAACAGAGGGCATATTAAACAAAGAAATATTAGGCGCTCTGTATTTAGCGTTTTCTCTCACCATCTGCGCCGATTTATCAGAGGGTATAATCTGTGCTCCCGTGGGGAGATTGATAATCTCTCCGCCGTGTTCGTTAATCTCCGTAAGACCACCGCCAAAATAAGGTGTTCCTGTCGCGTTACCTTTATTTGTAGTTTTTGGTACGCCTCCAGTTGCAATCTGCATTTTTTGTTCGGGCATAAAAGGCAAAGGTCCTATAAAATTTGATTTTGTATTAAAGTTAATTTTAACATCCGCGTCAATCATATAAGGCTGGCTTAGCCTTTCAGATATAATATTTCTGTAGTTTTCAGCCGCCGTTAAGCCTTCTTGTATATTTTTATCGCTGAATATGCCCTTCGGGCAATTCTCGCCAAATTTCTCTGAAGCCTCAAAAAGTTCTTTAGCTTTTTCGGGCGAAAGCGATTTAGCGACAAGCATAGCCCCTAAATGCTCTTTTGAGGCCTCGTCTCCTCCGATTGCCCCTATAAAGTCCGCTTGTAACAAAGCATTCTGAAGTTCTTGCGGAACTGTTTCAAGATTTTTAACGTCTTCCCGCATAGATTCTACTTCACTCTTCATTGCTTCATACAATTCCGCTATGTTTTCTCTCTGTATGCTGCTTATCGACGTTGATTGAACCGCTGCGTTTGCTATATTTCCTAAATTATCTTCAATCTGCTCTGCGGACATATCACCTTTGTTGAATTTGTCTATAAAACCGTATACATCCTTTTGATTCAGCGTGCTGTTCTCAAGAATTTTAAACTGCTCCGCCGCTAAGGCAAATTCATTTTTATAAGCGGATACAATGGAGGCCCCTCCGAGAGATATACTTTTCGCGCCTAACTCTGACACTTTCTGAGCGTAGGTTTGGTTTGCTTCTTCCGTAATTTTTGCGAGTTCAGCGGAATTTTCACCGTATGTAAGTTTAGCACCCGCAATAGTGTCTATCCTTGTTTGGTTATACGCTTCTTTTAATTTTCCCATTTCTTCTTTTGCGGACTCCATAAGAGACGCATAACTTTCCGCGCTCAAATCTCCGTTCGCGAAATCAAATTTAAGAGTTTCAAGTCTTGCCTCACTTTGCGCCGACGCTATTTTATCCTGTATTTCCGCCTGTTGTTTAAGTATAGCCGAAACAGCTTCACTGCTGTCAAAATCCCAGTTATGTTCATATGCGTTTTCAATAGCTTGTTTAAGCTTTGTTCCTAAGCCTTGGCATTCTTTAGAGAGCAAGCTATAAAATTTAGCCGCGTCTTCACCAAAACTTTCCGCAAGTTCTGTATCGCTTATCATAAGTTTAATACCTACGTCAAGGGCATATTGCTGGTCTTTTAAAGCCTTATTCATATTTTCGATATACTCATTCGCAATCTCCAAATACTCGTCTTTAGGTACACTCTCAGGGTCCAGCCCCAGCTTAAAATTAAGCTTATTAAGTTTTTTAGACGATTCAGAAAGTTCTTCTATACTTGACTGCGCCGCTTCATACGCTGATTTAGCGAGGTCGGTCTCCATATATGCGTTTTGACCAAAAATACCTTGTATTGCTTTTGAACATTCTTCAGCAGAAAGTTCTATATTTCCAAAATGCTCCGCAAGGTCTTCTTCTTTTGCCTCTGCGATAGCGTCTTTATATAGTAAAATGCTGCCGACAACGGCTCCTATAGCAACAGCAATCCAAGTGAGAGGACAGGCGAGCATTGATGTATTAAGAGCGAGTTGTACCGCTTTTAGAGCGGTTTCAGCTGTTTTCAGCTTGTTCATAAATGAGACAACTTTTGTTATAATACTAAACGCTTTTAGTCCTACAACGACACCTGCCGCAACAGACGCAAGTTTTGAAAAATTATTAATTATAAAAGCTACAGGTATTTTAATTAAGTCAAAAGCAGCTTTGCAAAAATTTATGGCTTTAGGCAATTTTCTATCAAGCCAAGAAGCAAATTTTTCAGTCGCGCCCGGCAGCTTTTCGGAAAACCAGTTTAAAAATTTAGTTATATAAGGCTCTAATTTCTGCCCTAAAGTTATTTTTAAATCATCTATGGCAGAACCCGCTCTTGCCATCGCTCCGGCGTAATTGTTTGTCATTGTGTCCGCTACAGTATCAAGGGTACCTTTAGAGTTATGTAATTCGCTGTTAAACTCTTTCCACCTTGTAGAAAATTCATCTGTTTTTGCCGACCCTTCCTTAGCTGCGTCAAGAAGGTACTTGAATTGAGAATAATAATTAGTACCTGCGATAGCTTTTAGATTAGCGGTTATATCTTCATCTCCCATACCAACCATAGCAGCATTAAGGTCTGTAAGAATCGCTTCAAGCCCCCTAAATTTTTTATTGGCGTCAAAAACTTCAACACCCAAACTCTTCATTGTTTTAAGCGCCTTATCGTGAGTAGTCATTCTTACAAGCATAGAATTCATAGCTGTACCGCCCTCGGCGCCTTTAAGTCCATTGTCTGCAAGTACGCCAAGAGCTGTTGAAAGGTCGTACATATTAACCCCAGCGGCTCTTGCGGCACCGCCGCTGCCTATAATAGCTTCCATAAGCTGAAGCATATTCTGATTAGATTTATTATTTGCGGCCGCGGCCATATCAAGATATTCTGTCAGCCGTTCTACGCCCACTCCCATAGCAGACATCGAATCCGTAACAAGGTCGGACGTTACGGCAAGGTCTGCTCCGGTTGCCTCCGACGCTCTAAGAATCGGCATAAGCCCTTTTAATTGCTGTTCCGTTGTCCAGCCCGCAAGAGCCATATATGAAAGAGCGTCAGCCGATTCGGCGGCTGTTTTTGTTGTGCTTTTTCCGGCTTCTCTTGCTGCCTGCTCTAACTTTTT
This sequence comes from uncultured Eubacteriales bacterium, assembly GCA_949738935.1. Taxonomy (GTDB): domain Bacteria; phylum Bacillota; class Clostridia; order Lachnospirales; family CAG-274; genus MGBC114079. Next base: position 32,333 of record CATJCJ010000345.1, read on the forward strand.
GTAATCTTCTGACATAGCAGTTATTCCGCTGATACCCGCGACGTTTGACATACTTTGCTGAAACTCACCGTAGGTTTTAACGGCTGAAGCGGCGAACGCTCCCATAGCGGCAACGCCTGCTGCGCTTACCGCCGCCGCTGTTTTAGCCATATCGCTTAAAATACCGTCAACTTTTTTTGCCGCGCCTTCGCAACTTTGAAGTCTTGTTTTAAAAATAAGAGCATTTTTTCCGGCTTCGTTCAATTTTCCGCTGAATTTGTCTTGGAGGTTTAATATTGTATTTATTGTTTTACCCACTTAAAATCTACCCCCTAAGACCTTTATAAAAAGCTCAATTAATTCGTTTCTTTCCTTGTAGTACATTTCCATTGCGTGATAATAGAATCTTTGTGTTAGAGCGCCGCTGTTAATTATATTTTCAGGATTAACCCCTCTGACAGCAAAGAAAGCGAGCATATCAAGCTCGCTGTCACGCATTATGAGTTTTTTAGTTTTTTATCGGCGTCATTCTCTTCATCATTGTCAAAGAAGTTTAATATCTTTGGACCAATTTCAGTGATTTCCTCCATATCAAATATTGCCTTAACTGTATCATAAGGATAATTTACTCCAATACTTTCCTGCAATTCCTTTGAATGAAGCATTGGACAGCAGTCATAGATTAATCTGCCGTAAGCCTCCATCATATCAACATAACTTCCTGTTTTTGTTTTATCCGCAAACTCAATTTTTTGTGTGTCCGATGGATTTTTTACGGTTAAATTCCCGTCAAGACTTTTGACATAAATTTCTTTTGTGGCATTTATTCTACCATCTTTTTCAAGTTTTTTTCTAATAAGCTGCTCAAGGACTACCATTGCCGGCTTTGATATAAAAGGCTCAGCAATTTCTTTTGCGTTTTCAACTAAAATTTCTTCTGCTGTTTCCGTTTTGTTTTTACTCATAATCTTTATCTCCTTCTATAATCAATTTACAATAAAACTCAATTAAATCATTTCTTTTGTAATACGGCATAAAATAAAGAACCTCATAGCGCTGTCCCTTAAATTCAAAGTACATATCGTTTCTCGGTTCTTTTATGCCTCCGTTTCTGATAGTTATTTTGTGCGTAACAGATACTTGTATGGAATCTCCGTTAATGGTACTCTCTTTTCCCGACTTTGGAACAATCTCCGCCCACACCGATGACACTTTCTTGTAATCATATGTCAGTTCTCCAAATTCTGTCTTGCTTTCAGCTTTTGTGTAAACGTCAATTCTGTGCCTTAGTTTTTCTAACAGTGTTTTTGCCATTAAATCACACCCTCCCTCATAGAAAATAAGAGAGAGCGGAGAGTAAGGGTAAGTTCGTGATAGTCAGCTTCTTCTCTGTGTTCGTAAAAATACGCCGCCGCATACATTACAGCAGTCTTTGAGTTTTTATCAAGAGAAAATATTTCCTCGTTATCCGTTCTTGATACGTCCATACATAACTTTTGCGCGGATTCGATAAAAGCAGTAATCAACTCGTCATCGTTATCAAAATCCACCCTAAGATAATTTTTCATTTCTTCCAAATCAACTACCGCCATTATATCACCCCTTTAAAATGCCTATTCGTCTGTATTACTACAGCTTTCTGCAAGAGCTTTTATTCTTTTAAACATATTAAGAGCCTCTCTGTCATCGGTAGGAAAACATCCGCTGTTTAATCTAAAACATTCAAAATCTTCCAATTTCTGTGGGTCAATCGTCATCATTTATCACCCCTTTATCAAGCCTTTGCAGAGGAAGCTCCGCCAATTTTCAAAATCTGTACAGCTTCGGGAAGCACAAGCTTTCCGTCCACTCTTTCTTTGGCTACAAAACCAACCATACCGTTTCCGGCAAAAAGCTCTTTAAGTTCAGCAAATGAACGTGTACCTCTGTCACCGATATTATAATAACTGTAGTCGCCAAAAGCTATAGCGTCTGTCGGTGCATAAGCGGAAGTATAAACCTCGTAGCCTAAAATTCTGTCAGGTTCTCCGCTTTGATAATTCGGCTGCCAGATATAAGCACCGTTATTGTCTTTAAGAGTACGCAAAGAAACAAGGGTTTTATCGTTCATAATAAATTTTGCGTTTTTTCTGTAAGGACGTTTTAAAGCATATACAAGTTCTATCATACTGTCTGTCGTAATCTTTGAAACGGTATTTGCTACAGTGCCGCCGCCCTTTGACGCAAATATGCCTGTAGGTTTGCCTGTACCATCTCCATTAAGGAAAGCATCCTCTTCAGCGTTTGCCAGAGCCTTGCCAAACTGTGCAACAATATAATTTTCAAGACCGAAAGCGTTATCGTAGAGAAGTTCTTCTGTTACTTTTATCGCAACGTGAAGCTTATAAGCGTCCATAATAATCTGGTCGAAAGTTGCGTCGCCAAAAGTAAGTGCTCCGCCTTCTTCAAGCCAAGACGCCGCCGGTTTTGTAGCTGCAATGTTGATTTTATGTTCTCCGCTTGTCGTAATTTTTGTGCCAAGCATACGCATAATATTTTCTTCTTCAAGCACATCAATAAGTCTGCTGTCATATTCCTCTGGTACAAGATAGCCACCGTCAGCGTCTACACCCTCGGTAAGTACGTTGCTTACATTTCTGAAATTTGAACGTAAAGCTCCAAGCATAGCTGATTTGTATTCATCTGAAGCTCTGAATGATTTAGACTTATCCTCCGGCATTCTCATCGGAGTTCCAATAATCGGAGTGTTAACAGGCTTTGAAAGCTCGTTTTTCATATTTTCTTCTCTCTGCATACGTGAAATTTCACGGCTCATATCCTCAATTTCCTTTTCCATTTTCTGATACGTTTCATAGTCTTCGTCAGTAAGAGTACCTTTGTCAGTTTTATGCGATTCCGCAAACTTTATCACCGAATCAACAGCATTTTTTCTTTTTTCAAGCATTTCTGAAAGTTTCATAAATTTTACCTCCATATAAATATGTTTTTTACAATAATAAAAAAGCCTGTTTAACGTCTGTGCTCAAAGACTTTTTTATTCAACAGGTGTTTCTTCTCCGTTTCCTGAAATATCCGGCATTTCATCAATGCTGTAAATTTCTGTCGGTTCATCAAGAGCCGTATCACCGGAATAAAGCTGTATTGTATCTTCTTCAGGATTATAAACAATTCTGTCCGCTTTGCCGTTTTCAAGAGCTTCAACCCGTTTTTGAAGACTTTCAAGCAAGTCAAGTTTGTCATCGCCTCCGCTGTCAAGCATATCGCAGCCGTTAACTGATGAAAAAACCTCAAACTTAAATAAATCCGTTTTTATACGCTGCTCTATATCAGGATTAAAAAAAGTAAATATCACTTCAACAGTTCCCGGTCTTTTTGTAATTTCGTTATTAATCGGAAAAATCATTCTGTACTTATTATCATAAAGTACATCTTCAATTTTCATAGAATAGAATTTACAGTTTATTACATTCGGGAGAAATATTTGCGCTATACATTGAATATCCTCTGTCTGTATACTGTCAAAAAATCCTCTCTCAATTAAAAACTGTATGCTGTCGCATTTATTTTCACCTTGAAATATCTGACGCCATTCAGATTTTGTAAACTGTTTCTTACGGCTTAAATATACAGTATTCATATATTCCACCGCCTCGTATAATTTATTTGTGATTATTTTAAAAGAAAAATCACATAAAAACTTGTTGTCTCATAAGCCATATGAGATAATAGGCTTAGTACAGATAGACGCCGTAGTTCACCGCCTTGAGGCATTGTCTTCCTAAGAAAGGATTACGCATTTAAATATGCTTTTTGATACAATTCAAGCGTTCCATAATATTACTTACACGATGTTCCTGTTTTTCAATTGGCTTTATTTCGGCTTGCTTTGCCATCAATGTATTTTTGCTGTTGTATTTATTACAAATTTTATTATACAGAATTTTATTCATTGCCGTTTGAGTATTATAAACATCTGCTAAAATATATTTAAAACTGTCATTTGATGGCTTGCACGCCTTTATTCTATCCGCAAATCCTAATTCTACAGCTTCATTTGCTTCCATCCACTTTTCAGAATCCATTAAGTGTGACAATTTTATTCTTGACAATCCTGTTCTTATTTCATATGCGTTTATAATAGATTCTTTAACAGTATTAAGCATTCTTATAGCTCTTTCAAGCTCTGAACAGTCACCGCAAACAACCGTTGAGGGGTTGTGTATCATAATATTTGAAACAGGTGACATAACAACCTCGTCGCCTGCCATAGCTATAACGCTTGCGGCAGAAGCAGCAAGACCGTCAATAAACACAGTAACTTTGCCTTTATATTCGGTAAGCATATTATAAATTTGTGCCGCCGCTATGCAGTCGCCGCCGGGCGAATTAATCCAAACGGTAATATTGCCGGCTCCGCTTATTAATTCGTCTTTAAACAATTTCGGTGTCACATCATCGTCGAACCAAGATTCAGCGGCTATTACACCGTCTAAAAAAAGAGTTCTTTCCTCAGTTTCGGCTTGATTTTTCCATTTCCAAAATTTTTTCACATATCTTCCTCCTTGTATTTTTCACTCCAAGTTCCCGCTTTATCAAGAGGAACCATATTTCCGTTGCACATATAACGATTTCCACCGAGCTCGTCAGGTATCAAGTCCATATTTTCAAGCTTTCTTATATCGTTCGGCGACATAAAACCACTTTGAAAACCCGTAGAGTAACCTCTCATACGGCTTTCGTAATCACCTCTTAAAAGCCCGTCGACATTAAATTTTATAAAGTATTCTTTCTTTTCGTTCTCTGATAAAAGTGAGCGGGCCATTGACTGCTCCCACCTCGTGACCCACGGGTCGAGACTGTATTTCACAAACTCCAGAGACTGCTGTTCAATATTAGAAAAGCTTGATTTTTCAAGGTCGCCAACCATATGAGGCGGTACTCTGAAAATACGGGCTATCTCATTTATCTGAAACTTCCTTGTTTCCAAAAATTGAGCCTGTTCCGGTGCGATAGAAATAGGCGTATATTTCATACCGTCCTCTAAAATTGCGATTTTATTTGCGTTTGAGCTGCCGCCATAAGCAGCCTGCCAGCTGTCTCTTACTCTTTGAGGGTTTTTAATTATACCCGGATGTTCCAATACTCCGCTGGGATGCGCACCGTTGGCAAAAAATTTAGAACCATACTCTTCGCAGGCAATAGCCATTCCTATAGCGTTTTTTGCCATAGCGATAGGAGAATAGCCTATAAGCCCGTCAAAACCAAGACCCGGGATATGAAGTACCTCACCGGGCTTAAGTCTGACCGTTGATTTTTTATTAATCGGTGCGTCATCAGAGCTTACCATATATTCATAATACAGATTCTTATTTTCGTCCCTGTCAACCGTCATTCTGTTGGGCATAAGAGGATATATCCCTAATATTTCGCCTTTTCCGTTTCTCACTACCTGAGCGTAGGCGTTGCCCCATAGGAGTAGGTGGGTCATAAGAGTTTCTCGGAATGAAAAAGAAGTCATTTCAATGTTGGGTTCATTGTGCAGCAAAAAATACAGCGGGTGCTCTGTTGCTTTCTCTTTGCCTCCGCTGTCTGTATATTTATAAAGATTAAGCGGCAGACTTGCAACAGCTTCCGATAAAATTCTCACACACGAATAAACTGCGGTAAGCTGCATTGCCGAACGCTCGTTTACAGTTTTTCCGCTTGTACTGTTTCCAAGATAAAAACTATACGCACTTCCTGATGTTCTGTTCTGCGGCTTATCTCTTGATTTGAATAAGCCTTTTAAAATTCCCATAATATCAGTCCTTTCAAAATTATAAAATCAAAAGCCCTCTGTTTTCATATGCGCTTTCTTGTTTTTTCGCGTTTCTCACGCACCTGTCAAGCGCCATAATCGCCGCCACAATACCATCTATTTTTTCCGTTGACTTTTTCTTGCTTGGCTTTATATTTTCAGCTTCATCCGTTTCGGCTACAACATTTCCTGCCATCCATCTTAAAACGGGATTTCCTCCGTGCTGTATCTTTCCCTCAAGCAAAAGCTTGTAAAATTCTTTCATAGGAGGCGACATACTTTTATAGCCCTGCCCAAAAGGTACCATTATAAAACCTTCATCTTGAAGATTCTGCACCATTTGCGTCGCTTCCCAGCGGTCGTGGGCTATTTCCTTTATATTATAGATTTTACTTAAATCCATAATAGTTTTCTCAATAAAAGCATAATGGATTACGTTGCCTTCAGTAGCGTTTATATATCCCTGACGTTCCCAGACGTCATACATAACGTGGTCGCGTCTGCACCTTAATTCCAAAGTATCTTTAGGCAGCCAGAAATGAGGATAAATTATATAATTTTCGTATTCGGTTCTCGGCGGAAAAATAAGCACGAAAGCCGCTAGGTCGGTCGTGCTTGCCAAATCCAGCCCTCCGTAGCATTCTCTGCCTTTTAAAGCTTCAAAATCAATAGGACCGCTGCCTTTATTGTAGATGTGTTCAGGAATCCAGCGCACCTCAGAATTAACCCACATATTAAGCCTTAACTGCTTAAAATTATTTTCTTCTGCCGGATTATCTCGTGCTTCGTTAAACCATTGCCGGGCTTTTTCTATATTTACTGTATATCCTAAAGACGGATTAGCCTTATACCAGTTTTTCTCATTTGTCCAGTCGTCATTTTCTTCAAGCCCGTAAATTACAGGATAAAAAGTCGGGTCTGACTTTCTGCCCGATATTATATCTTTGGCTTTTAAATGCAGCTCATAACAAATACTCTCTTTGTTATTTCCGGCTGTCGTTATTATGAAAAAAAGCGGCTGTTCTCTTGCGTCGCCGCTTCCTTTTGTTAAAACGTCATACAAATGTCTGTTAGGCTGTGCGTGTATTTCATCAAAAACCAAACCCGAAACATTCAGACCGTGTTTTGTTCCGACTTCTGATGACAGTACCTGATAAAATCCTGCGTTGCTGTAATTTATCAGTCTTTTTTGAGCGCTTCTTATTTTAGAGCGTTTCATTAATGCCGGACTTTGCTCCGTCATTTGTTTCGCAACGTCAAAAACAATTGAAGCCTGCTGTCTGTCTGCTGCCGCTCCGTAAACTTCAGCACTGGCCTCGTTATCAGCATAAAGCAGATATAAAGCAACCGCTGCTGCAAGCTCAGACTTGCCGTTTTTCTTAGGTATCTCTACAAAAGCATTTGTAAATTGCCGCTTGCCGTTTTCTTTAACAATACCGAATATATCTCTTATAATTTGCTCCTGCCAAGGCAAAAGCTCAAATTTCTTTCCCGACCATTTACCTTTTGTATGCCTTAAATTAGATATAAAAGCTATGGCTCTGTCGGCTTTCGCTTTATCATAATGAGATGTTTTAAGCATAAATTTTGTTGGTTTGTATTTCATTCTTCATCATCTCTTAACAGCATTTCCATATCGTCCGTCGTCTCTTCAACAGATTTATCGGCAACAATTCTGCTTCTTGCGGAAGGCGTCAAACCAAACTGTTCGCAGAATTTAAGCATTACTTTTAAATTTGTCTGAGCAATAGATACTTGCGGAACTTGCTGAACATAACCGCTTTTCGTTTCAATTGTAGAACCGTGATTTGTCAAATATTCTTCCGCTTCTTTCCATCTGGCATAAGTCTGACAGTATCCAGCAAAAGCTGCTGTATCTATATCAGTCAGAATACCCATTTTTTCGAGAGTATCTCCTATTCTGTTCCATTCCTCTTTCGCTTCTTCCTCAAGCCATTCGGGACAAACGGGAGCGCCTGCCGACTTCGGCTCTGCTGTGTTGATTCTTCTTTTATCCGTTTCTCCCTCAAGTATTTTTAAACCCGTAGGTTTTGGTTTTCTTCCTCTTACCGCCATATCAGACGCCTCCTTTCAGTTAGCCCCCGGCTATTAATTTTGCTGTTTTGTGTATGACTCTGGGGCTGCGGTCTCCGGCGAAAGTCATTTCAGGATTTCCGGGGCCCCTGCCTTTTTTAATATTCATATCGTATTTTACTGTCCTCTGTCATTGTTTTAACGTCGTGACAATGCTTACATAACGGCTGCCAGTTACTTCTGTCCCAAAATAACTCATTATTCCCTCTGTGAGGCTTTATATGGTCCACTACAGTAGCTTTGGTATATTTGCCTTTAGCTTTGCACCTGACGCATAATGGATTCGCCGCAAGAAAAGCTTTGCTCTCCTTCTGCCATTTTCTGTTATAGCCTCGTGAATACCCACTCCTGACTTCAACAGGATGAAGAGCTTTGTGTTCATCGCAATAACTTTTCCCATATGACACCAGTTTCGGGCAACCGGGGTGTTTGCAGGGTGTATCAGGTCTGTAAGGCATTTCCCTCACCTCTTTCAAAAAATAAAAGACCAAATAAGAAGGATGTACTCTTATTCAGTCTTTCAACACTTTATATTATAACGCAAGTCTAATGTGAATTAAAATGGCTTCTTTAAAAATTTTTAAACTTTTTATTCTTTTTTTTTGATATTTTATATTATAACGCAAGTCAAACGTGAATTAAAATGGCTTCTTTAAGAAATTTTGTTTATTGTCAGAAACTAACAGACCGAAGCTTAATAACAGGCAATCTAAAATAAAAATCACCGCCTTAAAATAAAGTGCTGCAAGCCGAAAGCCTTGAAAAAGCTGGCTTTTCTGAATTCCGGTAGCACTTCTGAATTTCAAAAAAATCAAAGTGCTGCAAGCCGAAAGCCTTGCCCGTGTTGGCTTTCGGGTACTTTGGTAGCACTTGCAGCACTTTGGCGCATATTTTTATAATTTTATAGATTAGACAGATTAGAGGGTATTTGAGAGTACACTTAACTCTCTAATTCTCTCTAATCTGTCTAATTTACATTAATTAATAGAAATAAGTGCTACAAGTGCTACTTTATATAAAAAAGTATTAATTTTTATTTAATATTAAAAGTTTTTCAAGGTAGCACTTCAAGTAGCACTTTGTTTTGAAGTGCTACCAAGTGCTACTCCTGTTAGTTTTTACTATACTTACCGACATCTTTTGAAAAGAATATTATAAAAATGCTAAACTTTTAATAAGCTCCCCGCAATGGCAGGGCGCGGTCTAAAAGCCGAACCGCTTCTTTAGAAATTTCCTGCAAAGCTTTTCCGTGAAGTCTTAATGTCCATCTGTAGGAACAAGACAGCAGTACCGCGATTTCTTCCCATTTCATACGCTGTAAGTATCTGGCCTCCAAGAGAAGTTTTAAATCTTTATCATTTATTAAGTTTATAGCCTCTCCGGTTGTCTGAAGCTCGGTTCTAAGCTTTTCAATGTCCTTCTGAATATCCTGCTCTAAGCCGCTGATATTAACAATACAGTTTTCAACTTTACTTGACGGTACGCCGCTGCCGAAAGAAGGTACGTCTTTAAGAGGCACTGTTATCGAATAAGCCATATCCCTAAACCTTTGTAGTTGTTCCTGCTTAAATTTAATCCTCTGCTCGTGCCATTTACAATGATTTAAAAAGTCTTTCGGCCGCTCCGCTAAAATTTCTAAATCCTCTTGTGTCATCTTTTTGCCTCCTTCATTCTTGCCTTTAACGCTTCAAGAACGGCATTCTGCCTTTCTTCTTTAGACGTTAAAACGTCGTTTAGTACCCACGTATCGACCGTACCCGCCATTAATAAGTGATGTATAAGTACGGTTTTTTTCTGACCCATTCTGTGAATCCTCTTGTTTGCCTGCTGATACAACTCCAAGCTTAAAGGAAGTCCGTACCATATAATAATATTTCCGCCGAATTGCAGATTAAGACCGTGACCGGCACTTGCGGGGTGCGCTAACAAAATAGATATTCTGCCGTCATTCCAGTCTTTTACCGCCGACTTTTCTTTTATGTCAACCGCATTAGGGTATCGTTCTTTTATTCTGTCTCTTTCGTGTTTATAGGCGTAAAACAATAAAATTTGCTTTCCGTTCGCCTCTTCAATCAAAGTGTCAAGGGCTTCGAGTTTTTCATCACTTAATATTTTTACGTCTCCGTTTTCGTTATAAACGGCGCCACCTGATAACTGCAAAAGCTTATTAACAAGTATCGCAGCCGTTCCGGCGTCAATGTCTCCGTCTTCATAAGGCAAAAGCATATCCTTTTCAAGTTTTTTGTACAGAGCCTTGAATTCTTCCGAGGGTTTTATTTCGTGCTTTATATCCAGCCTTTCGGGAAGCTGTAGATAGTCCGCCGTTTTCATACTGACGCAAAGGTCCTCAAGCTTTTTATAAATTTCCTGCTCCGCCTCTGGTTTAGGCTTCCAAGAAAAAACAACCTGCGCATTGCGCTTATCCGGAACAAAATATTTTTCTCTGTAGCTTGTCAGTGTTCTGCCGAGAGCTTTGCCTTCGTCAAGCAAATATACCTCCGGCCAAAGGTCAATAAGTCCGTTCGGTGTCGGTGTGCCTGTAAGACCGACTATTCTTTTAATGTAAGGCCTTACTTTCTTTAAAGCTCTGAATCTCTGCGCCTTGCTTGACTTAAAGCTTGAAAGCTCGTCTATGACAACCATATCGAAAGGCCACTTCTTTTTATAATGCTCAACAAGCCATACGACATTTTCACGGTTAATAATATAAACTTCTGCGTCTTTTTTGAGGGCATTAAGCCTTTCCTGCTTTGAACCGATAACAATAGAGAAATTTATATGATTTGTGTGATTCCATTTCTTAATTTCCGCCGGCCACGTTTCTAAAGCTGGCCTTAAGGGTGCGATAACCAAAACTTTCATAACCTCAAAATAATCGTATACCAATTCTTCTATTGCCGTTAGGGTGATTGAAGTCTTGCTAACCTAAGCCCATATCAAGAAAAAGACCGGCCGCGGTGTTATTAATAATAAAATCCTTGCCGAATACCTGATAATAAAACGGGCTATAAATCATTTGTATCGCCTCCTTTATTTAATCTTTCTTTCAGTTCTTCCATACTGTTTATAAGCCACACCTCGCAGTTTAATGCCTCAAGCACTCTGAAAATTTTCTTTTGTCTTTCGCTTCTTCCGTCTTTTCTGCCGGGGCGTTTCAGCTCCATAAAAATTATTCTTCCGCCCGGCAATATACAAATACGGTCCGGTACTCCTGTTTCTCCGGGGCATACCCATTTAAAAGCCTTTCCTCCTAAGTCTTTGATATAATTACATACTTTTCTCTCTAAAGTTTTTTCAAGCATAAGTTCCTCCATCGCAAGACGTGATTTGAGCGGGTCCGCTTTAAATTTTCAGCGAAACCCGCTCATTAGTTTTCTGTTTTTAACCCGCAACAAGTTTTTATTTTTAATAATTCTCCCACAACGCTGAAATGAAGTTAATTCACTTCGTAATAGGCTTTTAAGAAAAGTTTTAAATCTTGCTTACTTTCTTTTATATAAAATTATAAGCATACATATACAGAAAACTATTTGCGCTATATCTCCAATAACGCCAATAACATCAATAAAACTCATAAGCTATTGACAACAAACAGAAAAGACGATATAATTTATTTACAAAGGCTCGGGGCTTTCGCCCCTTGCCCTCTATCCTATCAGTTTCGCAATTAAAGTAATCACGGCACTGATAAAAGATATTATTGTTGATATTAAGGCTAACTTTTGGATTGGGCTGACCTTTTTATCAGAAGAACTTACATTAATGTAATAATAATTTATTGTTACGTTTTTGTGAGTTCTTTTTCTTCGTCTTTTTCTGTTCATTGTCTCTCACCTCCTTTCTTAAACAAATGAAATTAATCGTTTGTTTTATTTTATATATTTATTATACCAGAATTTTCGGCTTTTGTATGCCGACGTTTTACACAGAATTTCAGCAATTTTGCTATGCGACTTTACAGTCATAAATCTTATTTTTTTATTACTCTTTTAAATTCTATAACTCTTTATTTAGAAAACATAATAATCATACCTACAACAAGACCAATCAGAAATAAAGTTTTTACTGTTAAAATAATCATTTCTTTTATAATTTCTTTTTTCATAGTTGACGCGAAAATGAAAATATGCTATAATTTTTTTATCAAGAAAGTGGTTCACAAACCTCTTTCTTGAATCTTTTTTACAGGCTCTCTATTATCATTTTTATGACTGCTAAGAGAGTACCTATTGATAAGGCAAGCGGGATAAGTTCGTCGACAACTTTTCTCGCTTTTCTTATCGTTTTCAGCAATTTTTCCATTTCGCTTTCCTCCTTTCGTTAACGAACGAATTAATCGTTTGTTTTATTTTATATA
>CATJCJ010000346.1 GCA_949738935.1 uncultured Eubacteriales bacterium
ATATGGAGACAAGCCATTAAATTGCGGAGTCCCTGTTCCGAAAATATAAGACATATCAATTCCATCAATATCAAGAGATATATAATATTTTATATTTCGATTTCTACTATTTTGTTTAATCAAGTCTAGATAGTACAATAGTCCATTTTTCTTAACATCATTTGCAGTAACTAAATTCACCTGATTTTCAACTTCATAATCATACCACTTTTTATCTACTACGCCTCGAATACCAATAGTGTATAGATTATCACCTTTTAAATATTTTCCTTCTAACAATTTACGAAACACATTTCCGTGCCACACCTCAGGCATATTTAAATATTCTTGCTCTACATCAAGATGCGCATCAAAATGAATTATTCCCACTTCACAATCCGGATCAAGTTCATGGATTGCTTGCACAACTCCGATGAAGCTTCCATATGTTATGGAATGATCGCCTCCACATATTACAGGAAGACAATATTTCCTTATTTCGTGTGTACTTTTACATATCGAGCGCTGATTAGCTTCAGGATTAGTAGGATTTATATCCACATCACCGATGTCAGCAACCTTAAGAGAATTAGTATAGACCACCTCATTGTGATCAATATCAAATAGCACCTGTCCATCAATTCTATCCCAAAAGGAATACTCTCTTAATTGCCTAGGTGCATATTTAGCGCCCAAACGATATGATGCGCCATAATCACATGGAACACCAAGAAATACAACATCATAATTTTGAATTTCTTTTTTATTTATTAACTGTCCTCCCATAAATGTAGGAACTCCAGCATAAATATATTCTTCCCGCTCGCTCATTTAGCTCACCACTTTCTTATAAATATTGCAGAATATCCATGGATAGTACAGGAGCTTTCTTCTTTTTCAAGAATATCTCTTCAAGTACCTGTTCAGTATATTCTCCAAATAGAGGTCCACAAATTGTTTCTATTACATCTATTGAACTCATTGTTAAATTAGCTTCTATTATTATAGGTTCCGAATCTTTTCCTACCGCAATATCCCATCCAATAAGCCTAAAATGAGGAAAACGCAAAGCCGCTTTTTTCACCATTGAATTTATTTTTTCCATAAAATCAAACTGAACTTGACTAAATGATCCACCATCAGGATGTTCATAGTATAGATTTCCTCTTGCGTCATAAGCAAAGTTTGATAACCTTCCATCATTATTTATACTGCAATAAATTCCACCTTTGCTTGCATTATCAACATTATTGTTTCCTACTCCCATCCTAAAAGCAGAATGCAGCACTTTTACATCATCAATCAACAACGTCATAACTCGAATTGTATTTAATGACTGAGGATGTAATATTCCTGTCATCTCATGTTGTTCGACAACCTCTTGAAAAATAAGATTCTTTATATCAAGTGCATCAATATATTTTTCCAGTTCTGCAAATGTTGCATTAACGAAGATTTTAAACCCTTCTCCTCCATATGAAGCCATGCTCGGCTTTACAATAAACTTTTTTTCATTTACTAATTTTTTGATTGCTGAATCCTTATCTAGCAAAGAATATGAACTATCTTCAAAATAACCATTAATATAATGCAATATCGTACGTGGCATCTTAAAACCTGCCAAATATAAATCAAGATAATTTTTATCGGAAACTCCAGCTTCTATTGTTCTATTGTTTAAATATCCATCAATGTACCCTGCAAAAATATCATCTGGAATAAACCTAACATCAAATTGCCCAGATCTATCTATATAATAAGCATGATAATTCAAATCTAAATCATCAATATATTTATTCCAAAAATTTTGAATCTCTTCCTTTTGGCAATTGCATAATTCCTTTACATTTTTACAAAACAGTTCCTTGGAATCTATTCTAAAACAATGCATTCCCAATTCGGATAAACGCATGAAGAATGTGGTATACATTTTCTTTAATTCTTCATATGCTTCTTTTTCCCATGGATATAAGTCCATTATTCATCCCCCTCAACCAATCACGAAGATTTCGTGAAATACAATCGTCCATCAAATGATTTTTATTCATCCACTCATCATTAAAAACAGTGTCAAGGTATCGTTCTCCACCATCACAAAGTATGATTGCAGCAATACCTTTGCCTTTTTTCTTTATCAATGATTCAATAGCTTTATACAAAACTCCTCCGGCCGAACCGCCAATTAATAATCCATAATTTTTGGCAAAAAATCTACATGTATTAAAAGCCTCAGCATCTGTCGAATATAAATTATAATCTATTAACGAATAATCTATTATCTGCGGTATTGAAGCCCCTATTGGATTGCCTGTACCTGATTGAAAATATGGTTTTCCATCTCCTCCAAAAATAATAGAACCTTCTGGCTCTACTGCAGTAACTAATGTATTTCTTCCTTGTTTTTTTAACCCCATAGCTGTACCGCAAAGTGAACCGCCTGTCCCAATCGCACCAAATATTTCATCAATGTTTCCTAATTCTTCTATAAGTTCAGTTGCAAGTGTATCTATGTATGCTGCTCGATTAGCGTAATTATCTGCCTGATTAGGATAAAATGCGTTTTCCATTGTTTCTGAGATTGCCCTTGCGGTTTGTTCTCTTTCAATTACGGCAACTTCATTCGCGGGATATCCGTCTCCAACTACAACTATTTGACCTCCGTAGGCTTTAATCATCTTGATTTTTTCAGGCGATGCATGATGATCTACTACTGCTATAAATTTATAGCCCTTAATTGCGGAAGCAATAGCTAGCCCTATTGCCGTATTACCACTTGAAGATTCAATAATCGTTCCACCTGGTCGTAGTTTCCCATTTTTCTCCGCTTCATTAATCATATTAAGAGCCATTCTGTCTTTCATGCTACCACCAGGATTGAATTTTTCTAATTTACAAAAAACATCCCATTTACAGTTACTAAGCTGTAATCGTAATAATGGTGTTTTTCCAACTAAATCAAGTACCCGATTTACTACCATAATCCTCATCCTTCACTAAATAAATCCTTTCGTCCATTATAGCAATGTATTTTTGGACAAAAGGAATTTTATGGAATGTACTTTCATTTGAGTCCATTTGATAACCTGCTGTATTAAAATAAATAAGCTTATCTCCGTATTCAGGCCGACAGTCAAATTTCAGTTTTCTCCAAGTAATCATATCCTGCTCTAAGCACAAATTACCAGCCACACTCGCCAAAATTGGTTCTTGTTCATGTGGATATGTCTCCTTATATAGTAATGGCTCAATCAAATAATCGCTATTAAACCATTGTTCAGATAAACAATTAATATTTCCATCCGTCACAACAACATTTTCGTGTTCCAATTCTTTTAGATAATATACGTTAAAAATAGATATTCCACAATCAGCCAGCAAAATTCTTCCCGGTTCAATAATTAGTTCTATACCATTAAGAATATCACTTACACATGATAAAATATACCGAAATGCATTTGCGCCATAAAGCTTATTTGCGTAAGGGTAGAAATCTTTAATTTCTCTGTTTGAGAAGAACATTTTTCTATTGTTCTGGCATAAAAATTGTTCATAGTCATTATCTAAACAGTACCGGACAGGTAAGCCACCTCCGATATCTATGTATTTTATCTTGATTTTTTCATTTTGCACAATGCTTAAGATTTTATAAATTGCTTGAATTCTTTCCTCTACTAGATAATTATTAATGTGAAATGAAAAGCCAAGCAACACTATTTTGCTCGCCTTTACAATCTCAAGACAATCGTCTAAGGAACTTACTTGAACACCAAATCGACTAACCTTATTCATTAAATTTGAGATTCTAATCAATACTTTTACAGGTAAGTTAAATGATGCAATTACCTTTAGTTCTGATATATCATCTACTGATATTATAAGGTTATTCTTTATTGCAAGTTTTAAATAATCTACAGACTTTGCAGGTCCGGAAGCAATTATTTTATTTGTGTATACTAATGCATCACGCAACTCATATATACTAGATACTTCGATACCGCATGCTTGATTAGATGCTTCAACCAAAAAAGCTTTTCCCTTGTTTGCTTTGCATGAATAATAAATATTATTTTGCATGTTGAAATCACTAAAGACATTTAGGAATGCATGAACATTTGCCTTGAAATTTTCTAAAAACAGTATATGGCATGGCGAAGATATTGTTTTGATATTATATTCTTGAACAAATCGCTCAACATATGCATTAGCAAGTGCTTTTATAGAAACATAATCTACACTATTCATAATATTCTCCCAAGTATTTTAAGAAACATTTAATTCAAATGCAAGTTCGTCCCGCATTATATTCTGTCGTTTACATATAAGCCAAGTTTGACAACAAAAATATACAGCAAGATAAAAAGCACGATACCATAATCAATTTCTGTTTTTTCATAAAATTTCCACCAACACGAAAAATAATAGCAAATAAATTTCATTACATTATTTGATAATATACAATTATCCGCTTTTGCTAATAACAGTTGACCATGCACCATTTTCAATATACTGTCCATTCCGTCAAACACAACATAAAGTTTACTAACG
>CATJCJ010000347.1 GCA_949738935.1 uncultured Eubacteriales bacterium
ATTTTAGGATTGCCTGCCGCCAAAGCCTTAATTTGGGCATAACTTAACACACATTCATCTAAATCCTCCGCACTTCTCGCCGGAGATTTATTTGTCATAATTTGTGAAATAAAACGCTGCTTGTTTTCCACTAATTGGAAAAGGTAGGAATCAAATGTCGATTTTGTAACATAGTTAAATATGTCAACCTCTGCGTTTTCATTGCCTTGACGAATAATTCTTCCATTGCGCTGGGCGAGGTCTGAGGGGCGATAGGGGCAATCTATATGATGTAACGCTTTTAACTTTTTCTGACAATTTGTACCTGTACCCATTTTGTTTGTTGAGCCAAGTAAAATACGTACTTCTCCGTTTCTTACTTTTGTAAATAACGCTTGTTTTTGCTCATCATTTTTGCAGGAGTGAATAAAAGCGATTTCATTTTCGGGTACGCCTTTGCTTATCAGTTTATTTTTAATATCGTCATAAACATTGAAAGAACCGTCATTTTTTGGTGTTGACATATCGCAGAAAATTAGCTGGGTACTTTTTTCCGATGTTGTATCTTCCCATATTTTATACACGTTTTTAACACATTCATTCACTTTGCTGTTTGGAACATCAGGCAGCATATCATTCATAAGCCGCTGATCTAACGCAAGTTTACGTCCATCGTTTGTCACCGCAAGCATATTGTCAGCTTCTGGTGATACTTGTTTTTTTCTTATCTTATCCGCTCTTTCCGCAAGTCCGTCAACCATTTCTTTTTGAAAATCACTCGCCTCTGTCGCTATTGTATGATAGTTTGCTTTTGGAACAGGTAAATTAAGGCTTTCCGCTGTTTTTATATCTGCCATTTCCTTAAACATATTTATAAGTTCCGGCAAATTAACAAATTTAGCGAAACGCATTTTGGTTTGATAACCTTTTCCTTCAGGAGCTAATTTAAGTGAAAGTTTTGTTTCACCAAAACAGCTTGCCCAAGCGTCAAAATTATTTAATTCTCTTGCTTTCAGCATATCACGCTGTAAATAACTTTGCATTATATATAATTTCGATACGGAATTGCTCAAAGGCGTTCCTGTAGATACACTATAACTATGGTAAAAAACAAGAGAATAAGCCGATTTGCGTTACTCAAGAAAATATAAAAATAGAGTTTTTAAAGATAAGCTATATATAACCTATAAATATCTCAAATAATTTAAAGATAGTAAATATGTATAAAGAAAACATCAATGTTGATAAGATAGTAAATTTTATTTATCTTTTTTAATGATACTTTTGACACATACAAAGTTTTAAAAGATAGTTTTGCAGTAGTTTATGATGGTATAGTATTAGACCATTATAATTATAAAGAAACAAAAAATAAGCGTTTATTCTATTTTAAGAATAAGCGCTTATTTTTATAACAGTATCATTATTTTTTGTATTAATTCTATTAAAATTTTGACTACATATTTCTTCTTCTTTCTTCCAAAGATTTCAAAATTTTTCCTTCCCGCCTTTCAAATTTAATACAGAATAGCATAACAATCACACCTATAATGAAGAAAATAGCAGGTAAATATGAAAATGCAAATTTCATGGACGTTAAAGAGCTGGCAGTCTGTTGTTGATTAGCCACATATCCAAAATGCTCCATTAATTTTAAAGGTATAAAATCTCCCAGTCCTGTTCCAACCTGAAGTCCCACAGCGCTTCCTACAGCTGTTAAAAATCCGCTGGCACGAATTCCATTTTTATATTCTCCGTAATCGACCGTATCTGAGAGCATTGCAAACGGCATTGATACCGCAATTCCTGTTCCCATACTTGTAATTATCCAAGCAGCTACAATCAACGCAAAATGATGCCCTGCTATTCCGAGAGAAACCTGTCCTGCGGCAGCAATCAAAAGTCCCAAAATCATAGTAACTGTCTTAGACAGCTTTTTAGTTAAAATAGGAATCGCCGCAACTCCTATTGCTTGGGCCAGTACAAGCGCATTTAATATGGAAACATAACCCTCGTTTTCTAAATAATAACGTGAGTAATAAATTAAAGATGATGTTCTTGTTGAATTTCCAAGCCAATAAAACATACTTCCCAATACGACAATGCACCAAGGCCAATTTGATTTTAATGCTTTAAAGCAATCTTTAACAGGCAGACTTTTTGAGGATTCCATATTAACCTCTTTTGTGTTTTTAAATGCGAAGAAAAACATTGCCGCAGATATAGCCGCATATATAAGCACTGTTAAGAAAAAACCGGTTTGTCTGTTTCCAACTCCTAATGCGGAAACAAGCGTTAATGTAAATGTTGCCGTAATAAAATATCCAACATTTCCTCCGAGCATCCTAAAAGAATTCAACTTTGTTCTCTCATAAGAATTATTACTAAGATTAGGCAATATTGATGTAATTGGAGTGGAAATTCCTGTGTATAAAATGCTTGCCGTTAAATATGTAAATGCTGCATATATAACTTTAGATGTTCCACTCAGTCCCGGCGTAAAGAACGTAAGAGCCATAAATACCGCAAAAGGAATTGCTAATCTTGCAAACCACGGACGACTTTTTCCATATTTTGATTTTGTTTTATCAATCGCGATTCCCCACAATGGAACAGTTGCGGTATTAATTATTCTTACAAGCAGCGCGATAACTGCGGCTGTGCCTATTGAAATTCCAAATACATCTGTATGATAATAATTTATAAAACTTGTAAGCGTACAGTACAGCAAATTTCCCGCCGCGTCTGTTCCGGCATATGCTATTTGATTCTTTAAAGATAAACTTTCATTATTTTTGTAACTCATAGCCCTATCTCCTTTCATATTTTTTTCTGTAATTTCTCGGAGATATACCCATATATTTTTTAAAGCAGTTGGAAAAATATATATCCGAGCCAAATCCCACTAATTCCGCAATTTTTTGAATACTGTAATCTGTACGAATTAAGCACTGTTTTGCATAGTTCATACGCATTTCTAGCAATAATTCAAGAGGTGTCATTCCAAAAATTGTTTTCATAACCCTTGTCATATAATTCTTATGCAAATGAAAATTATCCTCTAAATCTTCATTTGTAATAGGCATATTCATATTCTTTTCCAAATATATTCGAATTTGTTCCGCAAGCAATGTTTTTCTGTCCATATGTATTCCGAGATTTTCTACAAATCTCAAAAATTTTAAGAACAATTCCTGTGTTTTCCATATATTGCTTTCATTATTCTGAACTGTACTATCAAATATATCACGACAAAGTCCAAACAAGAATTCCGGTTCTTTAATTGAGGCGTGTTTGGATAAATGCAGAGTGTACGAACGTTGATGAAAATGCAAATCCGGGATAGGCAGCATTGATTTAAACGTGTCTGACCTCAGACTTTGTTTCCATGGCGCGTTCGTGTAAAAGTGCATCCAATAAAATCCTGTATCCTCTTCACATGGTTTCCATGAACAGTGATGTTTATCCGGCAGCAAAATAAACATTTCATTTTCATTAATCTCATATCGTTGATTTTCTTCCTCAAGGAACAAGCTTCCCTTATCTACGATTATCAAATCGAAATATCCCAGATTTGTCCGTTCTATATGATGTTCGCCTTTTTTAAAAATTCTATAGTTTCCTTCAATAAAATCAGGAAATGGCGGAACTGAAATTGAAATAATATCACCGTTCATACTGACATCCCCCATATGTTTATTAGTTTTTTAAATCATTTTTATATATAATAATATTTTTCTGACCTTTTTTACTGTCTAACTCTATTATATTATCATTTGAAATATAATAAAAGTGTTTTATATAAGGAGCAAAACTCGTAATCACATATTCAGAATCATTTTCGACAAAGCTGCCATTTATGACACGAATAATATTATTATCTTTTATTATAAAGGTTTTATCTCCAAAGTTTTCTAAATAAGCGACTAATTCTTCTCCCATATCCCAATCGGGTGTTTGGCTGTCATTATCAAATAGCTTTGCGAAAATGCCGCCGTCTCTAAAAAATGTTGACTGTCCGAATCTATTACGAGAAAGGTCAGGACGATTTATATGCGGACCTGCCACAGCATATGTGGAAGCAGACATTCCTTTATTCAACGGTGCGGTTGCCGTAGCGTGAGTGTCATAGCAATATAAAACACCTGCGGTTGCTCTATAGCTTGCGTCCAGATACGCAGTGTTTCCAAGTGCCCAAAAAACTTTATATGCCGCCGCCGCTGTAACTCCTCCCCAAAGAGAGTGTATCATATAGGTAAGAGCCTCCCACCAGCGGTCAGGATTCTGCGCTCTGAAGTCATTAGAATAGCCGATATTGGCAAGCAACAATTTTCCGTAATGCTCTGCGCTTTCCTTCCTTCCACACTCTGCTAACGCGCCAGCCGTCGGACCAAAGCCTGCGTTATCATAAAAATGTTCGGTAATTGCCGCCTTATAGCTTGGAGATTCCTTATCTACACGGTCAATAACTTTTTCCCAAAGAGATTGAATTCTTGTGTATTCCTCTGTAAGACCATTTCTTTTCAGTTTTTCAAGCAGACCGTTAAAATATAGAAAATACACTCCCAACATCTGCGATTCTTCTTTCCCTCGTTCCTCATTATGAAGATTTGGATTTACTCGCAAATCAAATATGTCCGCCGCCCATTTTAAATAGGTATCGGAGTCATTTAACCTGAGAGTAGAATCATCAAACTCAGATAATAAATAAAACAAATGTCCGATATACTCAAAATCCATACAACGATAAAAATCACCATATAACTTTTTCGGATTTTTGAAATCTCCATTAATAAACCATTTTTCCCTCACATAATTTACGGCACATTTCTCGACCTTTTGAACCTGAGTTTTATTAAGTGAACCAAGCAAATTTTTCTTAAGAACAAGATTTGCCTTTCCTAATGATTCGCCTTGATTGGATATTGGCTCAAAGGCATATGGCGGATTTCCATTTTCACCAGTGTACAGCTTATCGCAAATATATTCTACTCGTTCTTCAATTACTTTTTCCAAACAATCCATCACATTTAATACAATAAAATCCTCTGTTTCATCAGTGAAAGTAAACACTATCTTATGTTCTCCCCTAGCTAATGGCTTAAAAGAGAATTGATATTGACTGCTTTTATTTATTTTCGTAATAGTAATTTCAAGATGTTTTACAATATCATTCTCCTTGTATAATGCTTTTGCTGATTTAAGTTCTGTCATTTTCGGCAATTCCAGTGTTCCTCTGACAACCTCGCCAATGATGTTCAAAGGTGTATATTGTATTATCGGATGCTTTAATAAAAATCCTTTGTTGTAAAAATCCTCTTGATTTTTATTGACCGTAATTACATATTCCCAGCTTTTCATTTCTTCTGCCTCAAGATTGAATCCACCTTTATTATATATCCAATCGTAGTTTGCAAAGTTCTCAGGATAACCGCCCGCAAGATACAGCTTGTGAAATAACATTCCGTCCAGTGACGGCGACACGTTTTCAAAAAATAAGTTCTTATATGCGCAGTATGTTCCAATTGAAAGAGATTCACCCTTTATTTGATACATTCCAAGGTTATCCGACTGTCCATCCCTACGGACAATACTCAGCTTTGTATAATTTTTTGAAACAGATGGAAACACTGCCGCAGAATTATGAATATTCCTCAAAACATTCTTATCTCGAAACATTACATATGCAAAAGAAATCCATATCCCAAAGTCTGTAATTTTAATTTTATTTTTTGTTTTATTAAATAATTGTATACTCCAATGTAAATCATTTTTATTTTTTTCCAAATCATAAATCAACTTTACTGTAAGCTTATCAAAAGCATATGCTATTTTTATTTTACCTCCTTTTTCATTTATCAACAGTGTCGCATTTTCGCTGCTTATTTTGCTTCCGTTCGCAATTATGTCGAAACTTCCAAAAAGTTTGTCTGAATCACTGTATCCTGTTTCACACAGATATGCGTCATCTATAACCCAATTCATTTTATAGGGGTCGTTTTTGATTTTAAAGTCTGACACATACCCTTTTTCATTAATTGAAATGCTTAATTTTTGATTTTCTATCATGGCTTTCGACCTCCTTTGTTATACTATAATGTTAACGTTTAAACTTTTTAGCTACAATATATAATTACAGCTAAAACTTAATAAATTGCACACTTTTAATTTGAACATTGCTCTTTTTATATCTGTTTTGCATAAAAAAATAGTGCTTATTTTGTGCAAATTGTTTCTTTTGATAATTTTCACAAAAAACCAATATTGATTTTGTGCAGATTGTTTTTTCAATAAAAATATACAACTTAAAATAATTCACACTATGACAATCCAATAAAAAATTTTTCATATTGATATGATAATTGTCAACAAAGGCATATGGAAAATATAAAAATAAAACCTATTCAATAACTCTCGTAACATCGCTTGACAAACTTTTTTTGCGTCTATTTTCACCTGATTTTTTTAAATACCGCTATATACAAGTATTATTTAAAAACCAGATAACTTCCGGCGAAAAAATCTTTTATCAATCAATATCACAGTGGTTTTGAACAGGTCTAATATGTCAATTAAAAATTATATAGATAAATAACATAACCTATAATCTATTTTTTGTAGATTTTCCTATAATAAGTTCAGGTGTTATTACAATTTGCTTTTTATTCAAAATCTTCCCTTCAATTATATCTAATAATATTTTTGCCGCTGTTTCACCTAATTTTTCAAGAGGATGTGTAACCGTTGTAAGTTTTATTCTATACTTTTGTCCGATTTCAGAATAATCAAATCCTGTTACAGATATATCGTCAGGTACAGAAATATTTTTACCATTTAAAAATTCTATTGTATTTATTGCGATTTGATCATTATAGCATATAATACCATCAATATCATTATGCTGTGAAAATAATCGTTCAATTTCATCATAAGGCTGTTTCTTCTGATCTTCTGTTGTATACCATATAATTAAGTCCGGATCATATAATATTCCAAACCTTTGTAACGTTTTTGCGTAACCCTTATGTCTTTGCTGTCCTTGATAATCGTCCGCTTTAAATATTCCCAATATTTTTTTGTGATTTGTGTTTATCAAATATTTAGTTAAATCACTTATACCTTTAAAATCATCTAATATAATATAAGGAGCTTTTGGTAATTGTTTATATCTTCCTTGAATAAACACATAAGGAATATTATATTTTTCTAATTTGTTATACAATTCAATATGATTACAATACATTTGACTTTTACTTGGCTCAATAATAACGCCATCTATATTATCCTCAAATATTTCATTTAAATACTCCATCTCACGTTTTCTATAATTTAATGTATTTTTTAAAATTAATTGACACTGATTTTCACTTAATACAGAATCAATTCCACTAATTATACGAGGAAAAATATAATCTGAAATATATGTTATTATAACAGCGATTTTTTTAAACCTTTTTTTATATACAGCCTTTTTAGATAAAAATCTTCCTACGCCATGCTTTGCGTATATATAGTCTTGATTTTCTAAAATTTCTAACGCTTTGCGAATAGTATAACGGCTTACGCCATATTGAGATTTCAATTCATTTTCTGAGGGAAAAAATTTATCTGATGAAAAATCCCCTGAAATGATTTTTTTCTTTATATCTTCAACAATATTTAAATATTTAATCTCTTTCAAAACAAAATACATCTCCAAATTATATAGAATTTCAAAAGGTATAAAAAATAATCACATAATTTTATATAGAGTAATAGTCAATCAACTTGAAAACCAAATAAGCCGATTGACTATTACTATACACGTATTTTCTCAGTCGTTATTTTTATTAATTTTTTTGACCATAATAAGCATATATCCCATGTTTTCTATAATAATGTTTATATTGAAGTTCTTGAGGCGCAGGTTGTATCTGCGGATTAATCTGCTCACTTCTTGCGGCCATTTTTGAAATTTCCTCTAAAACCACCGCGTTATGTACCGCTTCGCAAGCGTTTTTCCCCCATGCGAAAGGTCCATGATTTTTGCATAAAACTGCCGGAACTGCCATAACATCTTTATCTTTAAAATACTCCGAAATCAACATACCAGTATTTTTTTCGTAATTGTTATCTATTTCTTCCTTTGTCAGACATCTGACACAGGGAATTTCCCCATAAAAATAATCGGCGTGAGTTGTTCCATAACACGGAATGTTTCTTCCAGCCTGAGCCCAGCTGGTTGCCCACGAAGAATGAGTATGAACAATACCGCCGATTTCAGGAAAAGCTTTGTACAATTCTAAATGTGTTGCTGTATCAGAAGATGGGTTATATTTTCCTTCTATTTTATTTCCATCTAAGTCTATAATCACCATATCTTCAGGCGATAACTTATCATAGTCTACACCTGATGGCTTTATTGCGAAAAGTCCTTTTTCTCTGTCGATACCACTTACATTTCCCCAAGTAAATGTAACAAGACCATATTTGGGGAGCATTGCGTTAGCTTCATATACTTGTTTTTTTAATTCACTTAACATTATTTATAATTCCGCCTTTCTGATTTAATATAATTAAATATTTTCAATAGCCGCTTTTTCAATAGGCATTCCCTTTTTATAGCGTTCGATAAAAATATTAAAACCTTCCACATCTTTTTTGTTTGGCAACATTTCTTCTCCCACTTGTTTTGAAAAAACTTTATTTGAGAGATATTCCTCCAATGTTTCACCATCTTTCTTATTCAGCATATAAGAAGCTAAA
>CATJCJ010000348.1 GCA_949738935.1 uncultured Eubacteriales bacterium
GTTAAAGTTTCAAATACATCTTGCACACAGGCATCCAACATAGGCTTAATGTTCTTTTGACAGATTTCATCAAAGCTCACTTGATACTGTCCAATCAGTGTTTTAATTGACTTCCTTGTGAGAATGTCCTCTAATGATTTTCTGTCTCCGTACATGCGGCCGAGCATTCTGTCTAAAAACACCAATTCAACACGAATCAGATTTGATTCAACTTTTAGATTGCCAGCTTGCCTTTGCTGAAAAGTTTTATCGTACACCTTTAATACCCATTCATGGGGCTTGGTTGTTGTGATTCCTCGTTCTGGCTTCTTATGTGTTTTCCCGTTTGGTGCTGTTTCCTTGTAAACAGTAACCTTTGGAAAAGATTTCTCAAATAATCTAATCACATCTTTTGGTTTACAATTTCCAACACATTTTACAGTTAGATTGCACTCCATTTTTGTAACGCTCATCATAGAGAGAAATTCGTCTGAATACTTATCTTGTAAGTGCCTTTGAAGATATAGCCTCATGTACTCCACAACTTGAGTTCTTATCAACTCGATTTTAATACAATCAGATAACTGAAATGGTTGCACATTATTAGGTCTGATTGCGTTAGGTAAATTCACATAAGCAGACAGTTTGCCACCCCAACATGATATTTTCATAATATCATTTCCAGATTCATTTGTAAGATTTTCCTCTGGAAGATTTATGCTCTCTAATCCCGCTACAGTGAGTTGCAGTTGAAAATTTACTCCATCTGCACCTTGCATTTTCTTTTGTCCCATCTTCACACCTCCCGCACTTTGATTTATAGGAAACAAAAAAAGAGAAGCTAGTTAAACCTCGTCTGAGGTAACTTAGCTTCTCTAAAGCACGAATCTATTTATTTGGATGGCCATTTCTGACTTGTATATATTATATCACAATATTTCCGATTTGTACACCCCCAGGTTAAACTTTTTTCTCTTTTTTTCAATAATTTTCCGACCATATATTTTTGTATTATCCCCAGATTAACCAGAATGGTCCCAGATTGATTCCAATGGATTACCCTATATTTTATATATCCTTATACCTAAAATCAATTCTGGATTATCTGGGGACCTCTGGGGATATACCCCTAATAAATCAGTATTAGAATAGTATAATGATATTTCCTTTTTGATAAA
>CATJCJ010000349.1 GCA_949738935.1 uncultured Eubacteriales bacterium
CAGCGAAGTTACAAGCAATAAATTTTTTAATTCAGATTTAAAAAAATTCGTCCTGCCGTCTTTGCCGGATATTAGTGAAGTGTTACAAAAAAATTCAATAATAATTTTATATGGAGGACTTACGCAGGCGGCAGTTATAGATTTAGAATCTAAATTCGGAGAGGCTGCTCTCGGAAATGTGCAGTTGCTAAATTTTAGAAATTTTGCGCACGGGAGGCATTATTGGCTTTCAAGATATGCCGCTAATACTTCAATTATAGCATTTATAGATTATGACAGCAATGAGCTTGCCGAAAAAACTCTTAAACTGTTGCCTGAAAATATTCCTGTTTATAAAATAGAATTACAACACGAGGGAATAGATGGTTTCCTTGAGACTTACGGTTATGTGTTTAAAATAGTGGAATCAGCCGGTATAATAAATGGAATTGACCCTGGTAAACCCAAGATAAACGAATACGGTAAAAAATTATATCATCTTAACGTAAAAAGCAAGGGGGCTGAATGGCTAAAAAACATAAATAAAGACCCTATTGCGCGTTCCGTATTTCGTAAAATGCAAGATTCTTTTAATAGTTATCCAAAATACTACGAATATGCGAAAAGTTATTATACCCATTTAATGAGTACTTCTTATAAAGGTATTATTTTTGACTATGATGGTACACTTCATGATAAAAGTGGAAGTAGTATTTTGGAGAATGAAATATTTCAGATTATAAATGAATTATTGGATAAAGGTATTGCTGTAGGTATAGCAACTGGAAGAGGAAAATCTGTTAGACGTGGGCTGGCGAAAGCTATATCTTCTAATCATTATGACGATGTTGTAATCGCATATTATAACGGTGGTTGTGTTGGGACATTGAGAGATGAAGAAATTCCAGATAAGGAAAGTATAGCAGTACCTAACGAATTTCTGGAAATAGTTCACTATTTTAATTCGATTCGTGAACAATTATCAACGGAAATTAAGCTTGACGGAGTAGAGGATAAAAATCCTTATCAGCTATCTGTTATAGGTGAAATTTCGCGTGGGGATAAAAATTTATTGCTTGAATTTCTAGATCAATTTAAGACGGTGAAAATCGTGGAATCAAGTCACTCGTTAGATATTATTCCTCTGTCTTCTTGTAAAAATAATATATTTGATTATTTTGAGAAAAAAGGTTGCAAAAAAAGGGAGTTTTTAAAAGTAGGAGATTCTGGTCAGTTAGGCGGAAACGATTTTGAATTATTGCAAGGAGAAAACAGCCTAAGCGTTGATTACGTATCGAATTCTCTGATATCCTGTTGGAATTTCATGCCGTTAGGAGTTCGCGGATTGGAGGCTACGCTTTATTTGCTTAAAAAGATAACATCGCAAAATAGACTTGGGGAGTTTAACATAGGAGGACTGTAAATGAAGAGAGAGATAGCGGAATCAGTTTTAAAAGATGTTATGTATAAATGGGACGACGGCAGGTTAAGCGCAGAGCTTGAAGATATACAAATTATTTCAGAAATAAAATATGACGACTATCAACAATATACTCATGGAATGAGGTATGTAGAAAGTCTTGCTTTATGGTTAAGACAATTTGATGAGGCGGACCGAAATACGGCGTATGAATTTGTAAAAAAAGAGCTTATCTATATTTCAGAAGAAGAGATGCGCCAACTTATAGAATTATCTTATACAATGTGTATGGATAATTATTTGTTGCAGGAAACATTTAAATTATGTAATGAATTAAAAATATACGATAAAGATGAGAGAAAAGAAGTTTATGGGCTTTTGAGAAGAAGGTCGCTTTTTTTAGGGCTTAGCGACGGTTCTCATATAGATTATTTTCGCCGCCAGAATACGCAATTGAACAATGAACAGGTTTTTGTGCATTACGATTTTTCTGATGAGAAAGCGAATGAAATGTTGCAAGAGTTAGGTGATGCTGTTGAAAAAATGAACATTGTAAAAAAATATGAATTGTTAGATAATAGGACGTTTAATGCATATTTTTTAATCGATGATTTTTCTGCAAGCGGAATGAGTTATATCAGATGTGACAATAATGGTAAGTGGCATGGTAAACTTTGTAAGTTTTATACAAGTTTAAAAAGAATCAAATATCAAACGGAAAATATACATATTCGGTTGGTTCTTTATGTTTCAACGGAGCAAGCAAAAAAACATATTGAAGATGAAATGAAAAAATTTCTTAAAGATGAATCCGCTGTTTTTTCTGTAGACGTTTTACAATTAGTTCCTCCTTTGGATATGGATCAAGAAGTAGAATTTGAAAAGTTACTTTCAAAAAATTATGAGACTATGACTAAAAAGTCATCTATAACCTTTACGGACAAGCATTTTGATGTTGGCGGTGGAAAATTTCCTTATCGTGGATTTGCTGATTGCTCGCTGCCGCTTGTGATTTATCACAATACACCTAATAATTCATTCCCGACAATTTGGTTTACATGGGAAGATGAAAACGCCTTGTTTCCGCGGGTAACAAGACATAAGGAGGTTTAAAAGTGATTTGGGACAATCCTTTTATGATAAGGAGCAATGAACAGCAAGATAACGAAAGCGAATTTTTATTGCTATTTGATTCATCGGTCTTGCAGATGATAGAAGAAAGACATTTGCGAAAAGTCAATTATTTTACTAGTACTCCTGGCGCAGGTAAATCATCACTGTTTCACGCCTTTTCTCCTAAAGTTCTCAGTGCTATAAATGATGAAAGCGGACGAAATAATCCAAATAATAAAGAAATAATTGCACAAATGAAACGTTTGAAAGCGCTAGACGGGAATCGTGTAGCATTAATCAGCTCTATGCTGTCTTGTGCAAGGGGTTACAATATCATTGATGAAATGTTTGAAAACGGTAGACGCAAACAAGTATTATTTGCACTTTTGAATTATAGAATAGTGATAGTATTCCTTAGGAATATTTACAATCTAATAAATTCTGGGAATAAGACAATAGAAGAATGTCTTAAAAAAGTTAATTTTAAAAAGTTGCCGAATGAAATGTTGAACGACGAGATGTTTTTTCAAAATGGTTACAATGCCTACCAATGGGCATGCGAAGGTGAAAGAAAATTATGTAGCTATTTGGATAATGGTCGAAAAGGCAATATTGAATTATCCTTTGTTCATACAACACTATTGACAGTTA
>CATJCJ010000350.1 GCA_949738935.1 uncultured Eubacteriales bacterium
CAGCGAAACGTAGTTTCGCACAAAAGTTTTTGTCAAACTTTTTTCAAAAAGTTTGTGGAGTTTAAGGTGAAACCTCAAGGTTTTTAATGCCTCAAGAGCATTTTGAGAGGTTTGGAACCTTTTTATGATAAAAAGGTTCCATTAATTATAAAATTTCATCGAACTCACGTTAATATACAAAGGAGTCTTGATTAAAAATATGAAAGTGATTATTGTCGGAAAAACCAGCTATGTCGGAACCAACGTTCGCGATTTTTTAGTAAAAAAAGGCTTTGACGTTAATATGGTATCCGCACGAAACGGAATTAAAAATATTGATTTTTCCGGTGTTGATGTAGTAATCCACTGCGCCGCCATAGTTCACAAAAAAGAGAGAAAAAAGGAAGACAAATTAAAATATATGAGCGTTAATAAAACTCTCGCAGATGAAACAGCAAAAAAAGCAAAGTCTCAAGGTGTATCTCAATTTATTTTTTTAAGCTCCATGTCATTATACGGCAATACATGTCAAACAATTCACAAAAACACCAAAACTTCCCCCGGCAACTCAATGTACGCCTTAAGCAAAAAAATGGCGGAAGATATATTACTTGAAAACGCCTCTGATGATAATTTTATTGTGACAATTTTACGTCCGCCTATGATTTATGGAAAAAATTGCCCCGGGAATTACAGAAGACTCAGCGCCTTTATAAAAAAATATCCTTTTTTTCCAAAAATCAACAATAAAAAAAGTCTTTTGTATATTGAGAATCTCTCCTTTTTCATATATCAGCTTATTGAAAATAAAAGCGGAGGAATTTTTCGACCTATGGATAAAGAATATGTATCAACATCTTATATGGCAGAAGTTATAGCGAAAGCCTCCGGGAAAAAAATAAAGCTTTCAGCTCTTCTTGGATTTATGATTAAACACACTCAATGGATAAACATTGTCAAAAAAGCCTTTGGCAGTCTTTATTACGATGATGACTGCGCTGACAAAATCGACTATATCACATTTGAGGAAGCTATTGAAAAAACTGAAAATAACCAATAGACCTGTTCAATAACCTCTCTTTAAATACTTTGATAATGATATAAAAACAAAAAATATCTTAGAACCTGTCTAAAATCTAAAAAAGCCTGTCTAAAAACAACCCTCTTATTCGCTGTCTCGCAAAAAAATATTGAGACGACGCCTCAAACTCCGCTCGCTTTTTAAAAAAGCGAGACAAAAACTTTCACGTGAAACTATGTTTCACCAAAAAAACGGAGGAAATTATGAAAAAAAAAGAAAAATACAGTTTTTCTGACTTTAAAGATATTATGGAAACGCTGACCGATGAAAACGGCTGTCCTTGGGATAAAATCCAAACCCATGAAACTTTAAAACGATATTTGATAGAAGAATGCTATGAGGTCATAGACGCTATAGAAAAAAATGATAAAACCAATCTGCGCGAGGAACTTGGAGATGTTTTGCTCCAAGTATTTTTTCATTCCGTTATCGCTGAAAAAAACGGTGAGTTTTCTTTAAATGATGTTGTTAATGGAATTTGCGAAAAAATGATTTCACGCCACCCTCATATATTCTCTGACGCGCAAGCCGAAACTTCTGATGATGTTCTCTTAAACTGGGAAGAAATCAAAAAGAAAGAAAAAGGTTACAGAACAAAAACCGATGCTCTAAAAAGTGTTCCAAAAACTTTTCCCTCACTTATGCGAGCTGAGAAAGTCCTAAAAAAAGCTTCTGACAGCAACCCCAACCAACTAGCCTTTGAAAATACAGTGTTAAAAATAAAAAATATCTTAAACAGTTTTAGTTCTGATAATTTATGCGATTACAATACCAATTATTCAATAATAGGAGAATTATTACTCCTTACAGTAAATATTTCTGTATTTTTAAAAATAAATCCTGAATTTGCCTTGACAAATGCTACAGAAAAGTTTATAAATAGATTTGAGAATATTGAAGATATGCCGAAAACGCGAAATTAATATTAGATAACCCTGACAAATTAAATAATATAAATTTTAATTACTAAGCGTTATCTTAACTATATTAAGCGTTTCCTCAAGTCGCTATTGACGAAATTATCAAATTGTGGCATAATTTAATAAATAAAAATGTATTTACTTTACAACTTTTTTAGGAGGATATTTAAAATGAACAAAACAGAATTGGTTAGTGCTATGGCGGAAAAGTCAGGTCTTAAAAAAGCTGACGCTGAAAAAGCTTTAAAAGCGTTTGAGGAGGTCATCACTTCCGAATTAGTTAATGGCAATGAAGTAAGACTTGTAGGCTTTGGAACATTTGATGTTCTTGAAAGAGCGGCTCATACAGGAAGAAATCCTCAAACAAAAGAGCCTATGGAAATTCCCGCCTCAAAAGCCCCCAGGTTTAAATCAGGCAAAGTTTTAAAAGACGCGGTAAACGGAAGATAATCAACATTATACAACAACTATATATCTTTAAATCAATATCATGAGGGTTGTGTTTTTACAATGCGGCCCTTATTAACCGTTGCCGGCAAATTATTTTTATTAACTCTTGTGTGGTATTTCTCATACGTCTGACTTAACAGAAACCTTGAGGTGCCGCCTCAAACTCCGCCCGCTTTTTGAAAAAGCGAGGCGAAAACGACGGTTTTTACTTATTAAAGTTTTCGGTCAAACCTTTTTCAAAAGACTTGCATGGTATGAAACAGCGTCCCATGGTTTTATAGTAATTACACTTTGAAAGTTAAAAAAAATTATTTTACTTACACGGACCGCAAATTGCTTTGCAATTCGCTTGCCGCCCAACAGTGCTTACGCACTTGTAAAATATTTTTTTATATCTATCTAAAGTGTAATTACTATAACTTAGCGTATATAGCGGTGTTTCCATAAACAATATTGATAAGTTAATAAAACAAATTTAAGAGAGGTTTTTATTATGCGTCTTGACAAATTTTTAAAAGTTTCAAGAATTATTAAAAGAAGAACCATAGCAAATGAGGCATGTGATTCCGGAAGAGTCACTGTAAACGGAAAAACAGCGAAAGCCAGTCTTGATGTTAAGCCCAATGATATTGTTGAAATAAAATTTGGCAACAATACAACAAAAATTGAAATTCTGTCCGTAAAAGAGCAAGTAAAAAAGGATGAGGCGTCGTCTCTTTATAAATCAATTGAATAAATGGCATATTATCCTCCGTATTTTTATATAATGTTACTAAAGGACAAATAGGGGGATAATTATGCAGGATGACAAAAGCTTTAAACATAATATAGTTATGGAGAACAGAGAAAAAATCGCTGTTACCGGCGTTATTGACGTCATATCGTTTGACGAGGACGTTATAGTCTCTGAAACTGAAATGGGTGTTTTGATTATTAAAGGCGAAAATCTTCACGTCAACTCTTTAAATCTTGAAAAAGGCGAAATGGATATTGACGGTTCTGTTTTCAGCCTAAATTATGAGGAAAAAGGTCATAGTGAACGAAGTTCACTATTCGGCAGAATCTTCAAATAACATAAAATATGATTTTATCAATTAATAATCAAGCTCTGCTTTTTTTTGTTTCCGCCCTTTTTGGTTTTTCCGCCGGCTTTTTCTATGACTGTATCAATGTTTTTAGAAAAATTATTAAACATCACAAAATATTTATTCAGATTGAAGACTTTATTTATTGGACGGTTTCCGCTCTCATATTATTTTTTATCATGCTTAAGGAAAATTTTGGTGAGATTAGAGGTTTTTTAATTTTGGGGGCGTTTATTGGAATGCTTCTTTATTTTCTAATTCTCAGCAAGCTTTTCCTAAGTATTTCTGAAAAAGTTCTGCATTTTTTAAAAAAAGTTTTCACAACTGTGTTTAGAATAATTTTTTTGCCTGTTTTTACTGTTTATTCTCTTTTAAAAAAAATAGCTGTATCTATAGTGAAAAAATTTGTAAAGCCATTTAAAAAGAAAAAAATCAAGAAACAGAAAAAGATAGAAAAAGAAAATCAAAATGAATAAAATAATACCGGCAAATTTAAATTTCTTTGATTGACTATAAGCGGTATTTTCATGAAAAAGGAAATCGGGAGTATACATATGAAAAACAACATTGAAAAAACAAGTGAAACTAACTTAAATAAAAAAACAAAAAAGAAAAATCATAACTTTCTTTATATAGTAGCTATGGGCATTTTTTTGACCTTCGGTGTATCAATTTTATATATGCAATACGAGTACACTCTTGAGTTAAATAAAAAAAACGCCTCTGTTCTCGCCGATATCGAAAAAGAAAAAAAAGTCACCGAAAAAATCAACAATCAGGAAAAATATTACAGCAGTGATGAGTATGTTGAAAAAATTGCCAGAGAACAGCTTTCTCTCGTCAAACCCAATGAAATTCTATTTGTTGATTTAAACAAGTAAAGATTATGTAGTACTTTATCCCATATACTCTAATTTATAGCAACCATACCTAAAAATAAACAAGTTCGCTTTGCGAGAATAATTTTTATCTCGTCTCCTTTTGTTTATTTTTAAATTGAACCGCTGAAAAAAAATTTTGATTTCAGCAAAAAATTTTCCTTTAGGTAAAGTGTTTTAAATGGTTCGGGGAGAAATCGCAATCCATCGGCACTTATGGTACTTTTCTGCAAGAAAAGTACCATAATTCTAAAGGGCAAATCTTTCGTGCAATATTTAGAGCCTGTCTAAAAACAAAATATACACAGAAAATCAGCGAAAATAGGCTTTGCCAAACAAAAATTGATTTCCGTGATTTTTGTCAATCACTTATTGACAGTTTTAACAAGTTAATATATAATATATTTCGTGGGAATTATTAAGTCAACCCAAAATATAGTTTAATAAATATTTATTAAACATTTAAAATGTCGCTATAGCTCAGTTGGATAGAGCGACCGCCTCCTAAGCGGTAGGTCGGAGGTTCAAATCCTCTTAGCGACGTTTACAAAAACACTGAAGATATAGAGTTTTCTATATCTTCAGTGTTTTTTATTTTAAAGTATGTCATAAACTGTAAGAACTTGTCTAAAATCTAAAAAAAGCTTTTTCTTGACAGGGCAAAATTTAGGTGATATAATGTAAGCATAAATTTTACCGACCGGTCAATAAATAAAATAGGCAGTGATGATATGAAAACAGATAAAATTAATAAAACAAAGAAAAAAATAATTGAATGCGCTGAAAAGCTTTTTTCCGAAAAGGGTTTTGACTCAACAAGTATCGATGATATAGCGAAAATGGCAAAAACCACAAAATCTTTGTTCTATTATTATTTTGATACAAAAAACGATATATTGTATACTCTTATGAAAATAAGAATAGAAGACGCAGTGAAAACTCTCGCGGAAAAAAGAAAAAACGGAAATTTTCCAAAAACAAAAGAAGAACTTTACAACAACTGTATAGAGGTTATTAAAGCTAACGAGAATATTTTTAAAATAGCTCTTTTTGAGTTCTTGAAAACAAACAAAGGCACCAATATAATTACAGAACTTCCAAAAGAGGTTTTCTCAGAAGTTAAAGATATTTTTATTTTTTCGGAAAAAGAACAGCTTGAACTTATTCTTCTCTTAATAAAAATGACAACCTTTTGGACTTTAAGAAAAAGTTTATGCCAAAAATTTAATGTCAACGAAAATGAGCTTGAAAAAATGTATATGGAAAGTATTTAAGGGGGGCTTCTCGATGAAATTAAAAATAAATAAATTTTTCATAATTTTAATTGGAGTTATTTTTTTATTTAGCGGATGTGAAAAAGAAGAAGTTAAAAATGAGGAAATTACAACAGTTAAACCTTTTACGGTTATAACAAAAGATTATGAGAATCTTGTGTCTTATTCCGGATATGCCTCATCTGACGAACTTAAACGTTTTAGTTTTGAACTCTCAGGAAAAATTGATGAGGTTCTCGTGGAAAAAGGTGACATGGTAAAAGCCGGGCAAGTAATCGCTACTCTTGACACAACAACAATTCAAATGTCTATAGATAAAGCCAATCAAGATATCGCAATCGCTAAACAAGATATGGCAATCGCCAATCAAGATGTTCAAAACGCTAAACAAGATATTAAAAACGCAAACCAAGATG
Source organism: uncultured Eubacteriales bacterium (assembly GCA_949738935.1). GTDB lineage: Bacteria > Bacillota > Clostridia > Lachnospirales > CAG-274 > MGBC114079. The sequence goes on from CATJCJ010000350.1 coordinate 6,084, forward strand.
TTAAAAACGCAAACCAAGATGTTGAAAACGCAAACCAAGATATGGCAAACGCTAGTGAAACCGTTAAAAACGCAAACCAGAATATTGACCTCGCGAAAAATAAAATCGCTCAAATTGACAGTTCAATAAAAGAATTAAATTTAGGTCTTGACGCTGAAAGACTTACCCTGGAAAAAGCCAAAACAGGAATTGACGCTGAAAAACTTAACCTTGAAAAAATAAAGGAGACATATACCTCCTCAATTAATAAATTACAACTAAATTATGACAACGCTCTGTCTACCTTTGAAAACACTAAAACCCTTTTTGACAAAGGAGTCTGTGACAAAAGCGCCTATGACAGCGCTAAATTAGCTTTCGACACAATCTCTGAAGAACTTACAAATACAAAACAATCTATGGAAAAAGACATAAGTCTTCAAGAAAAGAAAATTGAAAACCTTGAACACGACTATTCACTTCAAGAAACCAAAATAAAAGATATGGAAAATAAAATTGAACAGGCTCAAATTCAAAAGGAAGCGGCTCAAATCTCTGTTAATCAAGCCCAAACAACCTCAAACCAAGCGAAAATCACCTCAAATAAAGCCGAGGTCGCCTCAAATAAAGCTAAACTTGCCGCTGACAAAGCTAAAGTTACTGCCAATAAGGCTAATATCGCCTCAAACAAGGCCGGCATTGCCTCAAATAAAGCGGGCATTGCCGCCAAGGAGGCGGAAATCGCGCTCAGACAAAATACCAAATATTTGAGCGATTCTTCTTTAAAGTCCACAATAAACGGATATGTCGTTGAGACACCAATGAAATCGGGAGAGGTCACAAGCGCCGGAAATCCCGTTGTTGTCGTGAAAAGCACAACGGAAATCGTCAACGTTGCTGTTCCGGCGGAAGATTACTCAAAATTTAAAATAGGAATGAACGCTACACTGACTCAAGATGATAAAACAGTTTATGGGAAAATAACATCAATCGACCTATATCCTGATGAAACCACAAGAACTTATAATATTGAGATAACCCCTTCGGTAAATAACGCTTTCGCTCTCGGAAGCCTTATAAACGTCTCAATTTCCCTTGATAAAGAACCTTCCGTTTTTGTTCCGCTAAGCAGTATAGTTGATATAGACGGAATTGATTATGTATATTGTATAACTCAAAATGAAAATAATCAAAATATTGTCACAAGCAAAGAAATCAAAATATTAAGCACTGACGGTGAAAATGTTCGTATAAGCGGCATAGAAAGCGGAACAATAATAGCCTCAAATGAAGTTAAAAACTTGCGTGACAATCAAACAGTAAATTTAAAAGAGGGTGACTCCATTGAAAAATAAAGGTCTAATATACAATATTATCTCAAAAAGAAAAGCTGTTATCGCTGTTGTCATAATCCTTTTCGCTCTTGGCGGAATTTGTTTTTCAATAACCCCAAAACAACAATATCCAATAATTGAGCTCCCAATGGTTATTATCACAACAGTTTATCCGGGAGCTTCTCCCTCTGATATGGAAGAGCTCATAACCTCGAAAATAGAGGACGAGTGTCTTGAGGCTGAGGGTTTTGACAGTGTCACGAGTGATTCCTATAATGGAATAAGCGTTGTCAAAGTATCTTTTGTCAAAGACTTGAGTGAGGACGAACTTCAGGACAAAATGGATAAACTAAGAATAAAAATAGATGATTTAAAAGAAAACGAACTTCCAAGCGGAATATCAAGTTTAACATACAACGACAACGCCTTTGAGACCTGCGGGCTCATTCTGTCTTTTACAGGAGAAAACAAAACAAATGAGGAACTGACTCAAAGAGCCGAATCTTTAAAAGACTCTATTTCCGGAACAAAAGGAGTCATACGAACAGAAGTTGAGGGAGAACTTGAGAGACAAGTTAAAGTTACCGTAGACCCATCAAAACTAAGTTACATACCTGTATCGCTGACGGAACTCTCTAATATAATTTCTTATCAAAACTCAACTATTCCCGTCGGAACCATAGAGTTTGAGAACAATGAATTGTATATAAACTCCTCAGGAAAACTTGAGGACATTGAGGAAATAAAAAATATTATAATTTATATAAACAGCGATAACGGCGCTGTCATCAAGCTTAGAGATGTAGCCGATGTTACTATGACAGATGATGAGGATGGAAAAAAATACAGCTATAACGGAGAAAACGCCGTTATCCTAAGCGTATTTTTTGATGAAGACGTAAATATTCTTGAAACAGGAGACAAAGTTTTAGATATAGTCGAAAAATATAAGGAAACTATACCAAATGATATTCAAATAAATAATATTGTTTATCTCGCCGATGATGTAAACAATTCCATAAGTGATTTTATCGCTAACCTAATCGAAAGTGTGTTAATAGTCCTTATAGTTATAATGCTTGGTATGAGCGTCATAAACGGAAGCATTGTCGCCTTTGTTATTCCTCTGACTATTTTCCTTACATTTATCGCCATGAGCGTTTTTGATATTGACGTTCAATTTGTATCACTCGCTTCTTTGATTATCGCTCTTGGTATGTTGGTGGACAACGCCATTGTTGTCAGCGACGCGATACAAGTAAGAATAGATAACAATGAGGACAAACTTTCCGCCTGTATAAACGGAGCGAAAGAAGTCGCTCTTCCTGTATTTTCATCAATGCTTACAACAGTGGCGATATTCTGCGTATTTTATATGCTTCCCGGAACTATGCGCAGATTTGTTTTTAGTCTGCCCACAATCGTTATAGCGGCTCTTGTTTTTTCATACGCTGTTTCTATGATTGTAACACCAATTATGTGCTATATGCTTATGAAAAAATCAAAAGTTAAAAAAAAGAAAAAAGAGGTTTTCAGAAACTTTTTTTCAAAACTCTTGCGTATTGGATTACGGTTTCGAGCTGTTACTTTAGTTTTCTCGTTATTATGCGTGGTGTCAAGCGCCTATTTTATATCACGTCTTGACTTGGAACTCGTTCCAAACTCAGACAAAATGCTGTTGGATGTAAATATTGAAACCGATAATTTATATGATATACGCCGAACGGAAAAAGCCGTAAATGAAGCGGCGGAAATTATTAAAAATGAGGAAAATGTCGAGTATTTTCTCTCAGCGGTCGGAGGACGTATCCCAAAATATGATTTTACTTCCCTACCCTCAACAGATTCCACAAATACAGGTAGTTTTGTTATAAAATTAAGTGGAACCGGAGACATGACAAAAGGAGAATACTGCAATTATCTTGAGAATAAATTAAAATCCTCTGTATCAGAAAGAGTTGTCGTAAAAGAAATCGGAATTATCCCAAAATCCAGCGAACTCATTCAATTTAACATATGCGGAAATGATATGGACAGTATAAATGAAGCCGGAATTTTAGCGGAACAGTGGCTCAAAGAGATTGACGATTCAAAAAACGTTTACGCCGATACAAAAGTCAAAACATACAACTACTACATTGATATTAAAAATGACGCTTTAAACTCATCAGGGCTTACAAAAGGCGAGGTTCAAAATGAGCTGAATATAGCTATGATGGGAAGAACCGTGACAAATTTCAGAAAAAACAGTAAAGAATATCCAATCATTTTGAAGACAAACACCACAACCACAGAAGATTTAAAAAACATAGAGATAAAATCATCAAGAACAGGCGGAAAATACAAACTCAGTCAAGTCGCCAATATTGATTATGTTTCCGACTACAACAAGATATCCCGATATAACGGTCAAAGATGTGTCACCGTAACAGCCTTGCCCAATACAGGAAAAAGCGCCGTTGAGATTCAAAATACCATAAAGAAAAAATTAGACAGCGCTGAATTCAAGGGAATATCAATAGCTTATGAGGGCGACTCCGATATGTTTGAACAAGTAATTTCTTCTCTTTCCATAGGCGCTGTTCTTGGTATGATGGCAATTTTCCTCATTTTATATTTACAGTTTTATTCCGTAAACAGAAGCTTAATTATTTTTATGACAATACCTTTCGCTCTTATCGGTTCCTCAATAGGGCTTTTCCTGTTTGGCGAAAACCTCTCTATGTTCGCGATACTCGGAATTATAAGTCTGATAGGTGTTGTTGTAAACAACGCAATAGTTTTAGTGGATTATATGGACAACGAACTGTCAAACGGCATATCCCCAATGGAAGCTTGCGAAACGGCTGTTGATAAAAGATTTCGCCCGATTATACTCAGTACGTCAACGACAATTTTAGGGCTCATACCCCTCGCCTTTTCCGGAAATATCCTTTTCAGGGGTTTGTCAATCGCCTTTATGTGTGGTCTCTCAACCTCATTATTCTTCACTCTTATTGTAATACCTGTTATTTACAGCATTCTTGTCAAAAAACCGGTAAAAAAAGATTAATCCCTTTTTAAAGGACTTGCGGATATTGGCAGAGCCATTTTATCTTAAAATTCTTTGAACTAATTTCGGAAAAATGTTGATTTGTCGCGAATAAGATGATATAATATTTTTTAAATAACAAGGAATTTTTTGCAATCTGATTTCTGATATATTTTTTATTGATAATATGGATTTGTGGAAAGTTATAGTCAATCAACTTGAAAATGGAAAAAAGGATTTTTGACCGCCGAACTTTTTCATTTTTAAGTTGATTGACTATAAAACACATCTTACACAATTTATTGAGAGAAGACGGTTAGAATCCGCCGCAACAGCCATTACTGTATTTAGACAATATAAGTTGTCTATAAGTCAGGTCGCTCATCATATTATCGGTCAACACTTTTGGGCAGGGAAAAGTGGCAGCCATTTATACATTTACAATTTGTTTTACAATGTATGTTGTTGTCGCTTTTTGCCCTTTTAAAGTATTCCATAGCTTTCCTTTTAAATCTTAACCTTGGAATACTCTTTGGCAAAAAGCTTTTTTGTTTACACGTATGTCGATGCGAGATTCATTTATTGAGGTGAAATTTTATGAAAAAAGGTAAGCTGTATGGCGTTGGCGTGGGTCCCGGAGATGAGGAGCTTATAACCCAAAAGGCTTTAAGAATTTTGAGAGAATGTGATGTTATCGCCGTACCACTTATGAAAAACGGCGAAAGAACCGCTTTTAATATAGTTGAAAATTATATCAAGGACAAATTCATTATAAACTGTGAAATGCCTATGAATAAAGATTTTAAACACCTTTCCGAAAACTATGGTAAAATCAGCGATATCATTGAGACCGAACTAAAAACAGGCAAAAATGTGGCGTTTATCACTCTTGGATGTCCGACAGTTTACTCAACATATACACAAATAAACTCAATTATTCTTAACAGAGGATACGAAACGGAAATTATTCCCGGTATAACATCATTTTCGGCGGCGGCGGCAAAGCTTAACGTTCCATTATGCGAAAGAAACGAACCCCTCATTGTCCTTCCCGCGTCTTATAATGAGATTAAAAGTTTTTTACACATAAAAGGTACAAAAGTTTTGATGAAAGCCAACAAGGAAATTCAAAAAACACTGGAAACCCTAAAAAAAGAAAATCTTCTTGACACAAGCTATATGGCAGAACGATGCGGAATGAAAAACGAGCGGATATTCAAAGACCTTAATAAAGTCAGTGAAAATATGAGTTATTTTTCAACTATAATAGTTAAAGAAAAATCTTAAAACTCTCAAATATTTGGAGGCGTGAATTTTGGTAAATTTTGTTGGGGCGGGTCCCGGAGCCGTCGACCTTATAACATTAAGAGGAAAAAAACTAATTGAACAGGCTGATATCATAATTTACGCCGGTTCTCTTGTAAATCCTGAATTGCTTAAATATTCAAAAAAAAATTGTAAAATATATAACAGCGCTGAAATGACCCTTGAGGAAATTGAGGAAGTATTTATTGACAGTGAAAAAAACAAAAAAAATATTGTAAGACTGCATACTGGAGACCCCGCTATTTATGGTGCCATAAAAGAACAAATGGATATTTTGGACAAGTATGGTATAGAATATGATATATGCCCCGGTGTAAGTTCTCTTTTTGGCGCTTCCGCCGCTCTTAAAGCAGAATATACAATTCCGGGAGAAAGCCAAAGCGTTATTGTGACAAGAATGGAAGGAAGAACTCCTGTTCCTGAAAAGGAATCAATCTCATCCTTTGCCTCTCATAACGCCACTATGGTTATCTTTCTTTCCGCAGGTATGACAAAAAAACTTAGTGAAAAACTTATTGAGGGAGGATACTCGCCGGATACTCCCGCGGCTATCATATACAAGGCGACTTGGAAAGATGAAAAAGTCATAATAACAACCATCTCAAATCTCACAAAAAGTACCGCTGAAAACAATATAACAAAAACAGCTCTTATTGTAATCGGTCATTTTCTGAACAGCAAAAACAAACGCTCAAAGCTTTATGACCCTTTATTCAGCCATCAATTCAGATTTTCAGAACCTGTCTAAAAATAAAAAATATTTTCTAACCTTTCAAGCCCGAAAAGGAGGTGCACTTTTGACAGTATATGTTATATCTTTTACGGATAACGGAGATTTGCTTAACAAAAAAATATGCCGAATATTTAAAAATTGTAATATCAAATCATTTCCCCATACATTTAAACGAGATAATCTAAAAAAATGGACAGAAAACGCTTTCGCTGACGCTGACGCCATAATATTTATCGGCGCCGCCGGAATAGCGGTAAGAGCCATAGCCTCATATATAGACAGAAAAGACAAAGACCCAGCCGTTGTTGTTTGTGATGAACTGGGAAAATACGCTGTCCCAATATTGTCAGGTCATATCGGCGGAGGAAACGACATAGCCTTAAAAATAGAACAAGGAACTTCCGCCAAGGCAGTTATAACAACAGCTACAGATATTAACGGAGTATGGGCGGTGGATAATTGGGCAGTTAAAAAAAATTTCAAAATAGCCAATATTGAAAACGTCAAGTATATATCAAGCGCCCTGCTTAGAGGCGAACAGATTGGCCTTTTCAGTGACGTGGAGATTGACGAGAACCTTCCAAAAAATGTTGTACCCGGAAAACTTGGAGCCAACAGCGGAATTGTAATCTCTCCTTATAAAAAGAAAGTTTATGGATACACATTGAATTTAATTCCAAAGTGCCTTAGCATAGGCGTTGGCAGCAAAAAAAACGCTGATGAGAACGCTCTTATTGACCTCTTTGAGAAAATATTCCGAAAAAATAAACTTGACAAATATTCTGTCTCAAATATCGCAACAATAGATTTGAAAAAAAATGAGCCGGCTATATTAAAACTTCAAGAATATCTTAATGTTGAACTTAAATATTTTACATCTGATGAATTGAACAAAGTCTATGGTGAATTCTCAAAATCGGAATTTGTCAAAAGCACAACCGGAACTGACAATGTATGTGAAAAATGTGCCGTTTTAGCTTCTGACTTTGGAAAAAAAATAATTCCAAAAAGTATTGGTGACGGAGTCACGCTGTCTGTCGGTCTACGCGGGGAGGTGCCAAAAAGTGAAACTCTTGATGGCGGGGATAAACTATAACTTAAACTCCCTTTCTCAAAGAGAAAAATTATCATTTACACCAGAAAAAATCATTAAAATCTGTAAAAATGTCTGTAACGAGAAAAACATATCAGGATGTATAATTATCTCAACTTGCGACAGAACAGAAATTTATATAAGTCATTATTCAAATGAACATCTTAACCCGGCTGAACTTTTAATAAAACACTCAGGTATCGACTTTGATGGAAGTTTTGATATAAAAAGTGATATGAGTGTTGTATATCACATTATGCAGCTCGCCTGCGGACTTAAATCTCAAATTATTGGTGAGGGACAAATTGTCGGACAAATAAATTCCGCCCTAAAACTTTGCGGGGAAAATAACTGTACCGACCCAATTCTCAACACTCTTTTCAGAACGGCTGTTTCCGCCGGAAAATACACACTTTCTCATACAAAGCTCTCAAATGTTCCTGTATCCAGCGCCTATGGAGCTGTTGAGCTTTTAGAAAATCTCAATAAAAAAAATCTCTCGGGAAAAACATGTGTTATAATCGGAAACGGAAAAATGGGACAAATAGCTCAAAGTCTTTTAATAAAAAAGAACTGTAAAGTCTTTGTCACCCTGAGAGATTACAAGCACGGAAACAACGATATAATAAAAGGCTGTAATGGAATAAAATATAAAGAGCGTTATAATTTTATTGACGGCGCTGATTTTGTCATAAGCGCGACAAAAAGTCCCCATTACACAATAACTTATGATAAACTTTCAGCAATCAAGAAAAAACCGAGAATTATTATTGACCTCTCTCTTCCTCGCGATGTTGAGCCAAGCGTATCCGAAATTTGTTCTTGTTACAATATTGATGAACTTGGTTTTGAAACAAAAATCAATCCAAATGATTTAAAAACTGTCCAAAGCATAATAGAAAAATTTGTGAAAGATTTTATACAATGGAAAAACTATAAACTTTCTCTCCAAAACATAGCCTCAATAAAAAACAATATTACAAAAAGGATTGTCAGAAACGATATAATTGGACTTAATTTTAATGAAAAAATATCAAATGATATCATATCAAAAACAGTTGATAAAACTGTCAATATTCTCTTGGGAGGAATGAAAGAATGTGTTTCTCCGAACATTATGGAAAAATGTGATAAAAAAATCAAGGAACGAGGAAGATTATGAACAAAATATTTGTTGTTGGGCTTGGTCCCGGAGACTATGAGTATATGACAAAAAGGTCGTTGGAAGCCATAAAAAAAAGCGATGTTATTGTTGGATACAACCTATATATCGACCTCATTAAAGACCTTACAACAGGAAAAGAAATTTTTTCATCGCCAATGCGCCGTGAGACTGAGAGATGTAAAAAAGCTCTTGAATATGCCCTATCAGGGAAAACCGTAACCGTTGTCTCAAGCGGGGATTCCGGTGTTTATGGCATGGCGGGGCTTATACATGAAATATGCGCTGATTATCCAAACATTGATATTGAGGTTATTCCCGGAATTACGGCTTGCTGCGGCGCGGCGGCAATTCTGGGGGCGCCGATTATCCACGATTTCGCCGTCATAAGCCTGAGCGATTTACTCACTCCAATAGATAAAATTCACAAAAGAATAGCTTTAGCGTCTAAAGGTGATTTTGTTATTTGCGTCTACAATCCATCAAGCAAAAAAAGAGTGAATTATCTCAAGGAGGCATGCGGGATTATGCTCAAATACAAAGACCCCGAAACTCCCTGCGGATATGTCCGAAACATAGGCAGAGACAAAGAAGAACATAATATCGTCACACTGGCTGAGCTTTCTGATATAAAAGTTGATATGCTGACAACAATAATTATCGGAAACAGCCAAACAAAAATTATAAACGGAAAATTAGTTACGCCAAGAGGATATAAAAATATATGAGAATTTCTTTATTTTCAGGTACAAGCGAGGGCAAAGAAATAGCTGAATATCTAAACTCAAAAAAAATTTATACTTCCGTATTTGTCGCCACAGAATATGGCAAAGAAGTTATGAACGATATGAATTTTAATTTTTTAAAAATACACATCGGCAGACTCGGCAAAAACGAAATAATTAAGTATATAAAAGACTCAGATTTAGTTATTGACGCTACCCACCCTTACGCTGAAATTGTAACTCAAAATATTCAAATCGCCTGCGAGACAACGGGAGTTGAATACATACGTCTTTTAAGAGAAGAAAATAAAACTTTTAATGATATTAACAGCGTCATCACATTCGCGGAAAACATTGAACAAGCAGCTGAGTTTTTAAAATCAACCGATGGAAATATATTTGTATCTACAGGAATCAAAGATTTACACAAGTATTGTGATATTAAAAACTACAAAAACAGAATAACAGCAAGAGTTCTTCCTTTGAAAGACTCCATAAAAAAATGCGATGAGCTTGGACTTAAAAAAGTCATCTACAAAAAAGGGCCTTTTAGTCATACGGAAAATACAATCGAGTTTAAAAAACATAATATAAAATGGCTTGTCACAAAAAACTCAGGAAAAGCCGGAGGATTTGACGAGAAAATTTCCGCCGCTAAAAGTCTTGGCATAAATACAATCATAATAAAACGTCCGCCTGAGACAGGAGGTTTATCAATGGAACAAGTCAAAAAACTTATTGACAAAAAAACCGGCGACATCAAAGAAAATTTAAAATTTCCTTTGTTTATTGATATTTCAGATAAAAATATACTTGTTGTCGGAGGCGGAAACATAGCTTTCAAAAGAATGGCCTCTCTGTTAAAATTCGGCGCGAAAATTAAAGTTGTTTCCCCCGAGTTTGATAAAATCAAAATCCATAACTTTGAGAACGCCTCTGTTAAGTTTATAAAAAGAAAATTTGAGAAAAAAGACTTAGACAATGTTTTTATGGTTATAGGAGCGACCAACGACAGAGACGTAAATCATTACATTTATAAATTATGCCAAAACAAAAATATATTTTACAGCATAGCCGACAAAAAAGATGAATGCAATTTTTACTTTCCGGCTGTATGCGTAAATGATAAATTAAGTATAGGAATTGTTTCTGACGGAAATCAGCATAAGCTTGTAAAAGATACGGCGGAAAAAATAAGGGGGATAATCAATGAGCGGGAAAAAAATAAGAATAGGAAGCAGAGGAAGCAAACTCGCCATAACTCAAAGCGAAATCGTCGCGGATATCATAACAAAAAATTGTCCCGAATATACCGTTGAGATTATAGCGATAAAAACTACAGGAGATAAAATCCTTGACAAAACTCTTGACAAAATTGGCGGAAAAGGACTTTTCGTAAAAGAACTCGATTCCGCCCTTCTTGAAAACAAAGTTGATATAACCGTTCATTCTTTAAAAGATGTTCCTGCCGTCACAGACAGCAGACTGCCCATAATAGCCTATACTGCTTGTGAGTCTCCTTATGATGTATTGGTTTTGCCAAAAGGGATAAATAATATTGATTTCTCAAAACCAATAGGCTCGTCAAGTAAAAGAAGAAGCCTGCAATTTAAAAAATTATATCCAAACGCTAAAATAAAACCAATTAGAGGTAATGTTGAGACAAGGCTGAAAAAACTTGACAACGGAGAATTTTCAGCCCTAATACTGGCACAGGCGGGACTCAACCGTCTTGGACTTAATGACAGAATAAGCAAAATATTTTCTGAGAACGAAATAATCCCCTCAGCCGGACAAGGAATAATCGCTGTTCAAGGAAAAAAAGATGTCTGTTTTAAATTTACAAAATATATAAACGACAAAAATAGTGAATATCGAGCTAAAGCCGAACGAGCGTTTATAAGAGAACTTGACGGCGGATGCTCCTCACCCATCGCCGCTTTCGCCAAATTAAACCCCGTCAATGATGAGATTAAAATTACAGGCTTTTACGGTTCTGAAAATAATCTTAATATTAAAACAATTTCCGGCAGTCTCTCTGATGGGGAAACTCTTGGAATTTTGCTGGCAAAAAGAATAAAAGGAGATGTTTTATGTGAGCGGTAAAGTTTGGCTTGTTGGTGCCGGCCCTGGAGATTTGGGACTTTTAACAATTAAAGGACTCGACATAATCAAAAGCGCCGATGTTGTTATTTATGACAGACTGGTTGGGGAAGATATTTTAAAACTTATTCCAAAAAACGCCGAAAAAATTGACGCGGGGAAAAAAAGCGCTGAACATAAAATACCCCAGGAAAATATAAATAAAATACTTCTTGAAAAAGCTATTCAAGGAAAAAATGTCGTACGCCTTAAAGGCGGAGATTGTTTCTTGTTTGGAAGAGGCGGTGAGGAATTGGAGCTTTTAAAAGATAATAACGTGGATTTTGAGGTTGTTCCCGGAATAACATCCGCTCTAGCTGTACCCGCCTATGGAGGAATTCCCGTAACTCATAGAGATTTTTCCTCTTCCGTTCATATTATTACAGGTCATCAAAAACAAAACACACCTTTGAGTATAAATTTTAAAAGCCTTGCCAAATGCGGAGGTACTCTTGTTTTTTTAATGGGTGTTGAAAACCTTGGGAACATAACAAAAGGACTTATGAGCGAGGGAATGAGAAAAGATATGCCCTGCGGAGTTATTGAGCAAGGGACAACCCCAGAACAGCGAAAAATTATCTCAACACTTGATAATATTGAGACAATATGCGAAAAAGAAAACATTAAAAGTCCCGCCGTTATAATTGTCGGAGAAGTATGCTCTCTCAACGAAAAATTTGACTGGTTTGATAAACTTCCATTAAAGGGAAAAAGCGTTATCGTCACACGTCCAAAAGACAGAGAGGAAACCCTCTCAAAAAAATTAAAAGCCCTTGGAGCGAAAGTTATTAAATGTCCTTGTATAGAAACAATAAGCTTGATTGATGATTTAACTTTCAATGAAATCTTGGATAAAATTAAAGCATTTGATTGTGTGGCTTTCACCAGTCCATTTGGGGTTAAAATTGTTTTTGAAAAACTGTTTGAGAAAAATTTTGACGGAAGAATTTTCGGAAACAAAAAAATAGCCGCTATAGGAAGCGCGACAAGCGCTCAACTCAAAAAATACGGATTATCCGCCGATTTTGTTCCAAAAACTTATGACGGAAAAAGTCTCGGCGCTTTACTTGGAAAAACTTTAAAAAACGACAGCGTTCTGTTGCTTCGTGCGAAAGAAGGTTCCGCTGAAATAACAAAGGAACTTACCAAAGCAAAAATCAAATTTGAGGATAAAACCATATATTATACAAAATACGTAAACTCTATAGATAATGAAATTAAGCAAAAAATTGTCAATGGTAAAATTGATTTTATAACATTCACCTCGCAATCAACAGTTAAAGCTTTTACATCTATCATAAAATACGGATATGATAAATTCATCGGCGTTTGCATAGGTGAAAAGACAAACAAAGAAGCCCTAAAATATGGAATATCAACTATTGTCAGTAAAAAAGCCTCTGTATGTGATATGATTTCATCAATTATTTTGGAGGTGAAAAAATGCCGTTAGAAATTGTTAAACCCGCTGACATAGAAAAAAAAAGCTTTGAAATTATAACAGAAAAACTAAACGGAAAAATTTTTGGGGCCGGAAAAGACGATATAATAAAAAGAGTAATTCACACTTCCGCCGACTTTGACTACGCCGATAATCTCGTTTTTTCCGATGGGGTTATAGACAAAGCTCTTTCGGCAATTAAATCCGGCGCTTGCATTATCACTGACACAAATATGGCATTCTCCGGAATTAACAAAAAAATAGTCTCAAAACTTGGCGGAGAAGTCAAATGCTTTATGAGTGACAAAGACGTTGCCCAAAAAGCCAAAGAAAGGGGTATTACAAGAGCTATGGTCAGTATGGAAAAAGCTTGTTCTGTTGACAAAGAGCCAATCCTGGTTATTGGAAACGCGCCTACCGCTCTCATAAGAATTTATGAGCTTGTTATGGAGGGAAAACTTAATCCAAGCGTTGTTATCGGCGTTCCTGTTGGATTTGTAAATGTAACGGAAGCCAAAGAGCTTATCCTCAACAGTGCCATACCTCATATTGTCTCAAAAGGAAACAAAGGCGGAAGCACAATAGCGGCGGCTATTGTAAACGCTCTTATATATAAAATAAGAAAACATTAGACCTGTTTAATAAGAACTTGTCTAAAATTTTAAAAAAGCCGGTTTTAAGGATAAACTTTTATGGAAAATGATATAAAAAAAATGCTTTTGAATAATAAAATCAAATACTTATCTGTTTTTACAATTCTTGTATTTCTGCTCGTTATTATATCTATCGTCAGCATAAGTACAGGAGCTATGGAAATAAAAACAGAAGATATTTTCAATATTATATACAATAAATTGTTCGAAATTGAAACAGGAGTGGCGGAAAATGTAACAGCTGTAATATGGGACATACGTCTGCCAAGAATAATATGCGCTTGTTTTGTGGGAATGGGTCTGGCGGTTTCCGGAGTGATTTTTCAGGGAATACTTCAAAATCCCCTTGCCGACCCATATACTTTAGGAATTTCAACAGGAGCGAGTTTTGGCGCTTCTTTGGCTATTATGGCAAACTTAAATTGGGGAATTTACTTTCCGGTGACACCGGCCGCTTTATTAGGAGCTTTCAGCACACTTATTTTTGTTATTTTTATCACTAAAAGAGGAGATGGGTTTGAGAGTTCAAATCTCATAATTGCCGGAATCATAGTAAGCTCAATATTGTCCTCCGGAGTAAGTTTTTTAAAGATGTCAGCGGGAGAAAATGTCGGAGCGATTGTATTTTGGATAATGGGAAGTTTATCGGCAAAAAACTGGAATGATGTTTTTCTAATTGTTCCAATCTCAACAATCTGCGTTATTCTCTCAGCTATATTCGCTGAAAAACTAGATATTATATCACTCGGCGATATGACCGCTGATTCCCTTGGAGTCAACACAAAAAGAATACGATTTACATATCTGATAATAGGTTCTCTTATAACAGCGGCGTCTGTTTCTGTCTGCGGGGTAATAGGATTTATAGGTCTGATTGTCCCGCACTTACTGCGATTTTGGATTACCGCGAAAAACAGGCTATTAATCCCGCTTTCAGCAATATTTGGAGCCGTTTTGCTTTTATTCGCTGATTTTGCCGCCCGTATCATATCAGGAGGGGAAATTCCTGTGGGAGTCCTAACAACTCTAATCGGCGGTCCTTTTTTTATATTCATATTTATCAACAAAAAAAATTAAAAACATTTATAGCGAGCCAATTAAAAAATGAACGGATAAATTTTATAAAACACCCTTGTATTAACGTGAGTTCGATGAAATTTTATAATTAATGGAACCTTTTTCTATCGCAAAAAGGTTCCAAACCACCAAAAATGCTCTTGAAGTATTAAAAACCTTGAGGTTTCACCTCAAACTCCACAAACTTTTGTGCGAAACTACGTTTCGCCGAGTTTCACTGTAATGTGAAAAATAAGGCAAACAATTTTAAAGATAGGAAAACAGTATGTCAGAAATTTTAAAAATTGAAAATCTGTACTTTAATTATGGAAATACAAAAAACGGAAATAAAAATAATAAGTTTTTTCTAAAAAATATTAATATTGTTATAAATGAGGGAGAAATGATTTCTGTTATAGGTAAAAACGGCAGCGGAAAAACTACCCTCTTTAAAACAATAAACGGAATTTTAAAAAATTACAAAGGAAACATTCTCTATAAAGGTAAAGATATAAAAAAACTAACTTCTTTGGAAAAGGCAAAAGAAATTGCCGTTTTATATCAAAATAACAAATGTGATTTCCCATTCAGCTGCTTTGAGATTGTTTCTATGGGGCTCTATCCCCACAAAAGCAATTTAATAAAAATGAGAAAACAAGATATTGATTTTATAACCAATATCATGGAATCGACAAATACCATACATCTAGCATGTAAAGATATAAATAGAATAAGCGGAGGTCAGGCTCAAAGGGTATTGCTCGCCAGAGCTTTGGCTCAAAAACCAAAACTGCTGTTTCTTGACGAGGCGATGAGCGGTCTTGACATATCATCAAGGATACAAATGACTAAACTGCTTTATAACGAACGTAAAACAAAAGGTACTACTACTGTGAGCGTATCTCACGATATAAACCTTGCTTTTGAGAAAAGCGATAAAATAATCGCTCTTAAAGATGGAGAAGTACATTCCTTTGGAAAACCCGAGGAATTGCTTAATAAAGATTTTTTCCGGGAAGTGTTTAACGTGGAGGTGGAAATTGATACTATAAAAAAGCGCTTTCGTATAATATATGACTCAAAAAAAGATTAAAAAGGAGCTGCTTAATTTATGAGAAAAAAGATTTTGGGGTTGATTTTAATGATTGCGACTGTAATATCAGCGTTTGGCGGATGTTCTGAAAACAACAGCGACATCAAAGAAGCAAACGCTGTTGCCAATGAACAAAACACCGAAACAGAAGTAACAGCTGATAATAACAAAAAAGGTGATATAAATAAAAAGGCTGTTCTTGTTGTAAGTTTCGGTACAAGCTACAACGAATCCAGAGAAAAAACAATTGGTTCCGTTGAGAAAAAAATAGCGTCGGCTTTTCCGGATTACGACCAAAAAAGAGCCTTTACAAGTCAGACAATAATCGACAAAATAAACCAAAGAGACGGGGAAAAAATAGACAATGTTACAGAGGCTATGGAAAAACTTGTAGATGATGGATACGGCACTTTAGTTATTCAGCCGACACACGTTATGAACGGTGAGGAATATGATGAGATGAAAAAACTCACATCTCCTTTTGAGAAAAACTTTGCCTCAATTAAATATGGCAAGCCATTACTCACATCAAGCGACGACTATGCGAAAGTTGTCGGAGCGATAGCGAAAGACATCCCTCAGCTTGCGGATAAAAGCAATATTGTTGTGTTTATGGGGCATGGAACAGCTCATTTCGCCAATGCCGCTTATTCCGCTC
Source organism: uncultured Eubacteriales bacterium (assembly GCA_949738935.1). Taxonomy (GTDB): domain Bacteria; phylum Bacillota; class Clostridia; order Lachnospirales; family CAG-274; genus MGBC114079. The sequence continues at coordinate 22,510 of CATJCJ010000350.1, forward strand.
TTGACTACAGATTTAAGGCTATGGGCTATAAAAACGCTCTTGTCGGCACTGTTGAGGGTTATCCGGACCTTGATAAAATTAAAACAGACATTGCCGCTTACAGCCCCAAACCAAAAAAAGTAATTCTTGTTCCTCTTATGATTGTTGCCGGAGACCACGCCACAAATGATATGGCGGGAGATGAGGAAGATAGCTGGAAAATCCAATTAAAAAAAGAAGGTTATGAGGTTGAGTGTATATTAAAAGGACTTGGGGAATATTCCGGCATTCAGGATATGTTCGTTGACCACTGTAAAACAGCGATGAACGAAAGTGCTGAGGAGGCTTAAAAAATGCCGAAAATTTTCTTTGTTATTTTTTTCGCTATAGTTTTTTCAGGCTGCGGAACGGAAAACAGCAAAACTTCGGAGGCAACGGCCGAAATTAACCTAAAGAACAGCATTATAAGTTTTACAGACGATGACGGCAAAGAAATAAATATGGATAAACCGGCCGAAAGGATAATATCGCTTTATTCCGCCCATACCGAAAACTTATATTATCTTGGAGTGGGAAATAAAGTAATCGGAGGATATAAAACCTGTACATATCCTCCCGAGGCCGCTTTTCTGGATATGTTTGACTATAACGGCGACCCCGAGGCAATCATAGCGGCAAACCCTGATTTAGTACTGATTCGTCCCTTTGTAAGAAGAAAATCACCGGACTATGTCAGCGCCCTTGAAAACGCCGGAATAAATGTCGTTTCCCTCTATCCTGACAAATTAGAAGAATTCGACAATTATATAAATAAACTGGCTTTGATTACAGGCTCTGAGGAAAAGGCGTCAATTTTGCTTACCGATTTTCATAAAGAACTTGACAGTATAAAAAAAATCACATCAGGTATCTCAGAAAAACAAACTATATTTTTTGAATCTACAGAGACAAATATAAGAACAGTCACACCTAATTCTATGGCGGGATTAGCCATTGACTTTGCCGGAGGAGAAAACATAGCCAAAAACTCATCTCCTATTGAGGCAGGGAGTTCTATTGCTGAGTTTGGGGAAGAAAAAATTCTTCTAAACGCCGATAAAATAGATGTATATATCTCTCAAAGAGGTTCCATGAACAGCGGAGCGAGTAAACAGGGAATATCTGAAAGACCCGGCTTTGACACAATCAAAGCCATCAAAAATAACAGATTTTTCACAATAAACGAAAAATTGATTTCCTCCCCAACATTCAGATATGTAAAAGGCGTCAGAGAAATAGCCAGATATTTATATCCCGATATTATAAACGATATCTCAGAATACAAAAACGACAATCCCTCCACAAGAAGAGATTTCGCCAATATATTATTTAAAGTCAAAAATCTTCCGTTATTTATTCCAAGTTCTTCCTCATACTATAAAACCGAGCGAAAAGGACATACATTTGGTTTGTTTGAGGATATAAACTGGCAGGACAGAGATTTTGACAGTATTGAGACAAGCGTTGAACACGGATATATTGAGGAAATAAAAGAAAACGGCAAAGAATATTTCAAACCTGACGCTAATGTAACTCGTGACGAGCTTGCTCAAACTATATTTGTTATGGGAAATTTCACATCAAACAATAAAAACATTCCCATATCTGATATTACAGAGAGCAAACATCAACAAATTGTTCAAACCCTCGTGGATAATGATGTTTTTAAACTAAATAATGGTAAATTTGAGCCAAATCGGGTTGTCACCAATAACGAAATATTAAAAATATTGTTTGAGTTGTAAAATTCCTGAGCGTATATTCAATATACTTGAAAAAGCACAAATGGATGTGAGATAAAAATTATTTTCGCGAGGCAACTCTGAAAACACTTTGATTGAAACAAAAAAGAAATCAATTTTCTGCTTTTCGAAAAATTGATTTCTTTTTTTATTGTTTTCTTTTTTTAATTGTTGTATAATAATAAGGAAATATATACATATATTTTTATCTTTACTTCTAAAATATATGCAAAACGTAAAAAATATTCAGAAAGGTGTGAAGCTATGTTAAAAAGAATACTAAGTTGTTTGCTGGCTGTTTCTATGATTTTGGGACTTAACACTTTTTCAGTGTTTGCCGAGGGCGAAGGAACCTCCTCTTCCCCCAAAAAAATGGAATACTTGACAAGAGGCGCTTTTGGAGCCTCAATTGACGGAAACATCTATTTAAGCTGGCGTCTTTTGGGAACAGAACCCGCCAACACAACCTTCAACATTTATTGTAACAATAAAATAATTGAAACAGGGCTCAACAACACAAACTATACTCATAAAGGGGGAAATATATATAATAAATATCAAGTCGCTCCTGTGATAAATGGTGTGGAACAATCCCGCTCAAATGATATCACCATATTGACAGGACACAAAGACAGTAATTATACGAATTCCCCTTACGCTTACTTTGACGTTCCGATTAAAGCTCCAAATCCAAACAACTGCGGTTATTATGAGGCAAACGACGCTTCTGTCGGTGACCTTGACAGTGATGGAGAATACGAGATAATCTTAAAATGGAACCCTGACAACGCAAAAGACAATTCTCAGTCGGGAAAAACAGGAAATGTTTATATTGACGCTTATGAAATGGACGGAACTCTTTTATGGAGAATAGATTTGGGAAGAAATATCCGTGCCGGAGCTCACTATACTCAATATATAGTTTATGACTTTGACGGAGACGGAAAAGCTGAATTAGCCACAAAAACCGCTCCTGGCTCAAAAGACGGTCAGGGAAATTTCGTTACCGAAGCGGGAGTCTCTGACGAGATTAAAAACGCCGACAATACAAAACAATACGGCAACTCAAAAGGATTTATTTTAGACGGCCCCGAATATTTAACAATATTCGACGGTTTAACAGGCGCGGCAATGCAAACCATTTTATACAATCCAAACAGAACAGATGAGAAATTCTGGGGTGATAAAAACGCGAGTCAAGGAAACCGTGTCGATAGAATGCTTGCGGGAGTCGCTTATCTTGACGGAATCCACCCAAGTCTTATAATGTGCCGCGGATATTACGCAAGGTCAGTAGTTGTGGCTTATGACTGGGACGGTAAAAATTTAAAACAAAAATGGATATTAGACTCAAAAAGTGATAAATCAAATAAATTTTATGGACAAGGAAATCATCAAATTTCCGTAGCCGATTTGGACAACGACGGTTTTGATGAAATTATCTATGGCTCGGCGGCGATTGACCACGACGGAACACTCCTTCACTCAACAGGTTGGGGGCACGGCGACGCTCTTCACGTTTCCGATTTTAATAACGATGGTGAACAAGAGATATTCAGTGTTCTTGAAGATTCTCCTCACTGGGGAACAGGTTTTAGAAAAGGAACAACAAAAGGAGACGCCAATATTCTCTGGAAAAAGACAGCTACATTTGACGTCGGCCGCGGATTAATGACAATTATGAGTGAAAAACACGGCGCTCTCGGCTGGAGCAGTCAAGGTCAAAAAGAAGTAAGCGGAAAAAAGGTATATTTCGCGTATAATTTAAAAGGAGAGGAAATTGACTTTACCTCAAATTCCAATGGCTGCTCACCAAACTTTGCCATATATTGGGACGGAGATTTACTTCGTGAGCTTGCCGATGGAGATAGAATTATAAAATGGAACGATACTACCGGCGGTTTTGACAGAATGTTAACATTATCAGAATCAAATCCTGTTGGAACAAATAACACAAGCAAAAAAAATCCTTGTTTACAAGCGGATTTATTTGGCGACTGGAGAGAGGAAATAATATTAAGACACTATGACAACAGCGCTTTAAGAATCTTTGCCTCAATCACGCCAACAGATTATAAAATGCCGACTCTTATGCATGATAGTCAATACAGATGTGCCATAGCTTGGCAAAATGTCGCTTATAATCAACCACCTCATCCAAGTTATTATATTGGTCCGACAAAAACAACATACTCTCAGCCAAATATTGAGCCTGTCGTTAAAAATAAAGCCGTATTTACAATAACGGCAAATGACGGTTCTCCGGTTAAAGACGCTAAAATAACAATTAGCAACGGCACAATCATAGTCACAAATTCAGAGGGTAAAGCGGAAACTCCAATTTTGCCCGGAACCTACAAATACTCAATTAAATGCGTAGGATTTGACGCTGTTGGAGAAACAGAGTTTACTGTCAACGAAAATGATGAAATAACAAACGTAACAAACAGTATGAACGCTAAAACTAATTGCACTGTCAGCGTCTCATTTAAAACACCCGACGGAAAAGAATTAAAACCATCGGAAAATCATACCGGGTTGACAGCAAATACAGAATTTATCGTTGATGAAGCCCTCAAAGAGGATATTACTGATTCTGACGGAAAAATTTATGAGTACAATCCAAATCTCTCAAGCAACTCTTCTTTCACAGTTCTTGATGATGAGGAAGTTAGGCTTGTATTTGTTGAGAAAACTCTCCCCGGAATTTATGGAACAGAGTATTATCGAACAAACTTCTCAAACGACGGTTTTTCAGGACTTTCCAATAAACACGGCTATACAGCGGGAACACCTTTAAGCTCAGGAATAACCGGCGGCATTAAATACAGTTCTTATTCTATCGGCGGCACTTCAAACGACTCAATTACAATAGATATTCCCGAGAGAATTCAGGGAAAGTTTGTCGCTGAGTTTGATATGGCTTATGACACTGAAACAGGTGGAGGAACTATATGGGGAATAACCCCATACAGTGGAACAAAAACAGGCCCGACCCTTGGTGTAAGATTGGCCGGAGCCGGCGGCGGTTATAAATTAAATCCCGCTTATTATTCCGATAAAAACAAAACCAGTTATAACGGTTCTGTTTCTGTCGATACGGGCAAAATGTACAGACATATCTTAGAATGTGACGGAGAAAAACTATATTTAACAATAGCCGACGCTCAAACAGGCACAATGGTCGTAAATAAATATGAGGCAATGACCAACAAAGATTTAACTCTTGGTACTGATAAAATTGACAAATTCACTTTTAATAAAGTGACCGGAACCGGAAGTATAAATTTTAACCTTGGAGATTTCCGTGTATACAGTGTCTCAGCGCCAAATAACTTTGAGTGGGAGAACAACAGCAATATTAATGTCTCAATTCCATCTCAGACAAACCTCGCTCCAAAAAGCTACGGTTTTATAACAGGCATAAGTTCATATAAAATAGCTGTTGACGGAAATATGACCTATTCCCTGACAAAAGCCGATGGAACAGCCGTTTCCGACCAAGATGGAGTAACTATTGATGAAAACGGTTTACTCACTGTTTCCGAAACTCCTGTAAAAGGTGATTACAAAGTTGTATGCAAATACAATGATGTTGTGATAAAAGAATATACAATAACCGTAATAAAAAATGAGATTGTAAATATATACACCTCAACAAATGATACCACCGGTGAGTTATTCAGCGAATATGACAATAAATATGACGATGTCAAATACTCCTACAGCAAAGGACAGTGGACTTTCAATCAAGACGGAACAGCGGGAGGACGTGAATTCTATGGAGAACTCTATCCGACCGACAGCGGAGAAGCGACATTGAGCTTTAGATTTGCCACAGGTGGAGAAAAAGACGATGCCGGTAATTGGGACTTCACAGGAAGAGAATATAACTATGAACTTCAGCTTATGGACTCCAGCTATAATGGGGAAGACCCTGAAAGCCATGTTATCCTTGGTTTTTCTCAGGAGTATCTCGCTAAAGCTCAGGAAGTACAATATTATACAAAACACAGGGCCCTGACCCAAGTTAAAAACCCCTTGCATTTTACAGGAGAATACACAACCGACGACCTCAAAAAGAATGATATCACAGCGAGAAGCGGAACAAACTGGGATGTTACAGTCAAATTTAATTTTGACAAAAAGACTGTATCTTTCGATTTATTCGCCAAAGATATGAATGCCGGTTATAGATATGAAAACATTCCGACAGCCGGCGGATTTAAGGGAATAAGACTTGTTTCCAGCGGAGACGAGCGAATAAAATGGTCTCCAAAAATAAGCAACATTGTATACTCAAAACGAGCGTATGAACCTTCCGCCATAAATCCTGATACTATTAAGCTTGTTCCCGGAAAAAATTCTATTTCCGTAGACTTTAAAGCTCCAAACGACGGCGGTTCCCCAATGACTTATAAAGTCTCATTGTTCAATCCCGACGATGAAAGCGGAAAAGCTGTTTATGAAAAAGAAACAAAAACAATTCCAGTTGTATTTGAAAATATTCCCGCGGGTGAATACAGTTATATAGTAAAAATAGCTTCAAACAACCTAATAAGCTCAAATGACGAAGTTGTCTCCAAACCTCTTAATGTTACGGTTACTGATGACACGCCTCCTATTGTTGAACCTTCTATTAATATAACTGTTGAGGATGATACATTATCAGAAGAAGGAGTTTTAAACTTTAAAGCCAAAGTTACCGCCGCCAATATAGAAAGTCAAAAGGGAGTTGTTTATGCCGCTCTCTATGACGCTGACGGAAATATAATAAGCAGCAATTCCGATGAAAAAACACTTATCAACGGTGATAATCTTTCTGAATTCAGCTTAGATACAAAAAATATTTCAAATATCACATTAAAAGTATTTCTCTGGGACAGCGCCGAGGGAATGAAACCTCTTTATAACACAAATGCTTTTATAAAAAAAATAAATAAAGTTTAATATACCGTCTTGTAATTCTTTATTAGACCTATTTAGTAACCTAAATGATAACGATTGACAAAAGATTTTTTTGTCAGCCGAAGACTGATTTTTTTGGAATACTCAAAGCGGTATTTCAAAAAAATCAGGCAAAGACAAGCGGAAAAAGATTTGTCAATCTTTATTATAGAGCTTACTAAACAGGTCTATTATAGCAATTCAATTTAAAAATGAACAAAAGGCGTCAAGATAAAAATTATTTTTAGGTTGGATTACTATAAAATCATCAAATTTGATGAATCTTTTAAAAACTTATGTTCTCTTATATACAAATGTACCTTATTAGTGTAAAACTAAAATCACTCTAAACGCCAAAAAGTGAAATAACTCGCTTTTTGGCAGTTTAGCTTATAATTAATTTCAATAAAAACTATTTTTAAGTTTGCACACATATTCTCCATAAAAGTAAAAACGCTCATAACCTTTTACTATTATAATAACTAAGGAGTGAAAATATAATTATGTATAACATAGTATGGAGTGACCGTTATAATCTTGGGGTTGATGTTATTGATAAAGCGCATAAACAACTATTCACAATAATGCGTAAAATGTTTCATATAATTGAGGAAACAAGCAATATATCACATTCTTGTGATGCCGGCATTAAATATTTAAAAAACTACGCTTTAAAACACTTCGCGGAAGAAGAAGCCTATATGAAACTTATCAAATATAATAACTACGAAAGACATAAAAAAATACATGACGATATGTGCAATATAACAATCCCAAGTCTTGAAAAGGAACTGAAAGAGACAAACTATTCCGATGAGGCTGTCCATCACTTTTTTGGCGTATGTCTAGGCTGGCTTACAGGTCATATTATGATTGAAGACCGCTGTATTACAGGAAAAATAAATGATACCCCCATTAATCTAAAAGAAATCGATACTAAATTACTTAACACAAATGACGCCTACAAAAATAAAACTATTGACAAAAAAAGAGAATTGCAGCTTGCAGCTCTTGAAAAACTAATATCACACATTGTTTATGAATTATTCGCTCTTAAAACGACAACCGCTAACAGAAGCTATTCCGGAGAATACTTCGGAAAATCAATTTATTATCGTCTTATTTACAGCAACAAAAAAGGTGAGCAAATAAAAATACTTATGATTCTTGAAGAAAAAATAGTTTTGAAAACAGCCGGAAAAATAATGAATATCGACTTTGACAAAATTGACACTTCTGTAATCTCAGCGACAAAAGAACTCGCACAGCAATTTATTGGGTACATCGGCAAATACTCAAATCCTAACTCAAGCGAGATGGAGAAGTTCAAGCTCAAACGAGAAAGTTTGATAACTTCAAAAAATTCCGCCGAAATATTTTCAACAAACTATTTTGATTTTAGCTTATTATTTAACACAGAAGCGGGCAGTTTTGCCTTTTGTGTTAAAAAACTTTAACCATTCATTATTGACATAAAAATAAGGAGGAACCACTATGAAAACAACTAAAATATTTACAGCGGCTATAATCGCCGGTTCTATGATTTTCTCACAACCCATTTTTGCGGATGACATAAGAAATATTGAACAGCCTTCCGCTGAAGACACAGGAATTTATTTAAGCGACCTTAATGCCGCTCAAATATTCGCTGATTATTGTTCAAAAGACATAAAGTCAATGACTATGGATATGAAAGGAACATTATCAGCAAATATTACCACAGATGACGAAAACTATAGTATGATTACAAATATCTCCGGAAAAGCCAAAGAAATTATAGACCTTGAAAATATCGGAAATACCATTATGTCTATGGATATGAATATGAATATGGATATTAACGGCGCTAACGAAATTGAGCCCAACGACATCCCTAAAAATATGGATATGTCCTATTCAATGTATTACAAAGACAATTATATGTATATAAATATGCTTGGTGAACAAACAAAAATGAAAATTCCTTTTGAGGAAGCGTTAAAACAAATTGAACAGTTACAAATAGGAGGCGACAGCTTTGGTATTGAAAATTTAAAAAATATCAATTCAGAACTGGCAAAAAATTTTACTAAAGATATAAAGGTAAAAAGTTTTTCAAATGGAACAAAAGAACTTTCCTATTCAATAGATTTGGAAAAAGCGGCAAACCTTATATTTGATAAAGTTATCGGCAACTTTGGAAAACTTGGAGGAAGTGTCGCGACAGACGGTTTCGGCTCATATATGTCAGAAATGTTAAAAAACGCAATCTCTATTGATAATATGAAAACAACTGTTATCTTAGATGAAAACAACTATCCAAAAAGCGAAACAACAATCTACTCTATGGCAATAAACATCAATCCCGAATTTAAAATAAATTATGATGTAAATATGACTTCTGATATATCAGACATTAACAAGACCGAAATAACTTTACCAGACTTAAGCAACTATACTGACATATCTGACACGTCTTCTTCTATGGGAATTATAAACGGAAGTGATGGCCCAACATCTACATTTACCAATTAACGTAAGTTTGATGAAAAATAACAGTAAAAACGATGGAACGTAGTTTCGCGCAAAAGTTTTTGTCAAACTTTTTTTAAAAAGTTTGTGGAGTTTGAAGTGAAACCTCAAGGTTTTTAACACTTCAAGAACATTTTGGGAGATTTGTTGTTTTTATTAAAAATAAAAACAGAGATTATTGTTAAAATTAATTTTAAACCAATAATCTCTGTTTTTTAATAGCAAAACAATAGACTTCCTCAGAAACTCAAGAACTGAGTCGTCCCTCTAAAAAAATATTACATACAATGTTTTAGCGAAAGGCGTTTTGTTCTTTAAGCGCCGAAAGCGTTAAGAAACATTGTATGTAATATTTTTTTCTATCATTTCTTCTATAACTTGAAGTTTCTGAGGAAGTCTAATAGTTTCACATAAAATTAAAGTTCTTTGTCTCACTTTTTTTCAAGAAAGTGAACGGGTGCGGGCAAAAGCCCGCATCCCCCACTATAATTACTATTATTTAACCTCAACAGGTACTGTTGGAGCGTTTTCATTCGGAGCTTGAATTATTCCCGTCACGGAAGCGAGATTTCCATTTGGAAGCACTTGGCTCTCATCATTTTCATCTTGTGTAAGAATGTATATAAACATTAACGCTTTTGCGGCTCTCGCTCTTGTAACTTCTTTTTCCGGCTCAAGAGCAGTTCCGTTTGATATTACTCCTCTTTTAACTGTCGTATCTGCTCTCATAAGACCAAGATTGTACGCACCTTTAACTTTTTGATACAGACTACTGTTGACTGTCGCTCTATCTTCAAGACTATACCAATCGCTAATAGGATAATAAACTCCGTCACCAGCTGGTATATTCGGGTCATAATTCGGGTCATCAGGAGAGAGAGCCGTACCATTATGCTTTGTCATATAAGATGGTCTTTTTGCCTCAGTTGTATCGCCATATTTAAACACATACGCGTCATATAAAACCGCACCCATCGCTTGACGAGTCAACTTAGCGTCACTTGCCAAAATTGTCGTATTCACAAACTCAGGCTCAGCTATTTTATTGAGGATAGCCGAAACGGTTGTGTCTCCATCAACAGTAAATGTATATTCTTTATCATCAGAAACTTTTTGACCGTTTATACTAATGCCCTTTATCTCATAAGTTACATCAGACCTCTGAACAACAACTTTTATTTTATCTCCGCTTGAGACTGAAAGAGATTCCATACTGTTTTTATGTTCATTAGCGAACTGAATACCATACAACTGACCTGTTCCTCCATCAGTATAAAGTCTGTATATTTTTCCCGCCTCAACATCAAATGTGTCCTCACTATATCCATCCGTCACTTTCTCTTGTTTTGTTCCAAAACTACCATCGCTTTTTACTTCCTCACATACAATGTTTTTATTGTTAGCAGAATATGTGTATAAAGTAATAGTACCGCTTTGTTTTGCCATAAACATAGGAATATAGTTAGTACTACTTGATCTTCTGAATTGAGTATAATAGCCAGTAATTTTAGAATTAGAGTTAGTAAAATTAGCTTTTGAATCATCTTTGCTTGAACCCAAAGTCTCTGGCGCCGTAAATTTAAAATAATTATTATCAGCTAGAACTTTATTAGCTGTAATTCCAGCTTTTATATCAATCGTCTCAGCATAATAATTTGTCTCATCATAAATAGTAACCTTACCACCTTCTGGCTGAGTAACCGTCACTGTAAACTCGCCAGCTCTCGCTCCTGTTGAAGCGTTGGCAATATTAATATTTCCATTACTGTCTTCAGTTTTAGCTACATCAGACACTAACGGCGTAACCGTACCATCTTTTTGAAGTTCAGCGTAAGTTTTTGTATAACTTGTTAATGAATTTTCCTCAAGTCCAAACGCCTTTTCAACACTTCTGGCAAAGTCTCCAACAGTTATTGTGTTAGTAGGATAGAATTTGTTGCTTGAATCTTTTTTCATAATTCCAAGCTGCAAAAGTTTCTCAATTGAATTTCTATAGTAATAATTTGATTCTGGCTGTTGAGCAGCCTCTGGAACAACGCCTTTAGCACTTACGTCCAAAGCCATTTCTGGGAATACCTTTGACCAATTTTTTGATGCCGCCGCGTCTTTAACATCAGATTTCATATAAGAAACAAGTTCTGACATAATATTTTTATCTGTATACGTATCTTTAGACGCTATAGACTGGTCATACATATTCTGAAGCATAATTCTGCACCATTGTCTTGCGGCGGACTCTCTATAATGAGTACCATCACTTTTTGTCTGTCCGTTTGCCTGACTTGAACCATCACTTGCCGCCGGGGTTTCCCCTGCCTCAATACTATTATATATTCCAAAAATCTCATTCGCGTCAAGTGAAAGAATATATTCTTTCGCTCCTTCATAAAGTTCAACAAGCCCAACTTCTGAATCACTTGTCGCTTTCTTTCTCATATTTCCCGGGGCATCTGGGTCAAATCCATTAGGCTTTGTCGCGTTTTCAGAAAATCTTCCACCTCCTGTCCTTGGCATAGATGTCACAAGAACAGGCGTCATACCTCTCGCTTTAATAGCCTCAACATACATGTCAAGCCATTTATTATACAAAACATTGTTTTGCTCGGGAGTACCGTAGTTACAGCCCCTCACAAAACGAGCCGGCTTACCATCACTGCCTTTGCCCGTCTCATCATTATGAGCTGAGTGTATAAACACAAAGTCTCCTTCTTTTCCTCTGAGAAGAATATCATCAAATCTTCCCTCAGAATAATTTGACTTCATCGCTCTTCCACCCATAGAGTAATTTACAACATTTACCTCATTTGGGTCAAAATAATCAATAAGAGTTTGACCCCAAGAACTTATAGTTGAAAAGAATGTATAAGTTTTTTGTGTTGAGTCGCCAAGAATATGAATTGTAGGCTTATCTCCAGCAGAATTATTCTCAATAGGAGTAATTTTAACAGATTTCACACCCGCTGTTTTTGGCGAACCCGACTTAGCCAAAGCATTTGGCTCAATTTCAACCTCAATAAAATCTTCTCCTGTAGCGAAATCATAAGACCATTTAGAACCAGAAACATCCCATTTTGCGGAAGTAAGTCTTTTAACAAGTCCTGCCGTATCCCAAGCGCTTGTTCCTGTAAGTCTTGTAGGGTCCATACCTGTTGGAGCGACTGTCATATCTTCTGACTTTCCGTTAATCTCAACCTCAATATGATAAGCTCCAGGCGCGCCTGTATCCATTCTATAGATAAGACCGCCAAAATTACGGTCATCTGAGTCACCGCTTCCTGCCGCCTTAAGATAAGAACCGCTTCCATCCTCAGTTACAGAAGCCCCATTAGAGTTAACGGTAATCTTTGAGGTATCAGCGACTTTTCTGTTATAACCGTCAGGCATAATAGCGCTGGACTGAGAAACAAAACCCTGACCATTTTCTTTACTATAGACAGGAACTTCCGTCATAGTCGTAAAATCAACATCAAACCCTTTACCTTGTTGTTTTATAGAATAAGTATTAGTCAAAGGTTTCATACCTGAAAGAGAATCCCAAACAAACAGTGAATCCGCCTCAATTCCATCAACTGTAACATCATTACCCGTAACATTAGCTGTTTTCATTTTTTCCACTTTTCCATTATTATTATGTTCCGTAGCAACCAAAATACCGTTTGCGATATTTTTCAATGTAACAACAGTTTTTCCATCAGAAATTTCAGCGCTCACAATTTCTGCCTTTGAATCATCTCCGCCTGGCGTATTAGTTGTCGGCTCCATATTAGTTGTCGGCTCCATATTCGTAGTCGGCTGAGTATCTGGTTCATCACCTCCGGCGGAAGTTTCAGCTTTTTTATAAGTAACTTTTACATTTGAGATAGAAAATGTTTTTGCGTTATTAGGGTTAATTGAAAGATACAATTTTCCCTTTTCATAATTTGTAGGGAATCCCTCAAAGGTATATTCACTCTTTTTGACAGAATCTCCGCTTCCTGAGCCTGTGGCAGAAACAGTTTGTGTTTTATAATCAATTGTTGCCAAAGCATGAGTTATCGTCTTATAATCAAATTTTCCGCCTATATTAAGCCATTGATGAGGCGTATCTGACGCTCCGCTCATTTCGGCAGAACCATCGCCCATATCAAGCTGATTCCAGTTTTTATATATTCTCCATTGAGCAAATTTTGCTGAATCCGCACCAGTTGAATCACCTTTTGTCGGAACATTTGATTTTAACATAATCCAAGCATCACTATCCAGAGCACTTTTTACGTCAAGGTCAAATTCAATAGTTACAAAGTCTGAAGAACCTATTGCTTCAGCGCCTTTTTTCTTTGCCAAATCTATAATGTCAAAACTTTTAAAACTTGTTTCTCCCACTGGAAAATCAATATCCAAATTAACTGTTTCTTCAACAAGTTTACAAGAGGTGACTTGAAGGGGAACATCTATTCCTTTCTTGCCTACCACCTTTGTTTTTCCATCTTCAGGAACAAGAACAGAAAATTCATCATTTGATGGAACCACTTTAATCTCATATTCTATTCCAGCGGCGTTTGCCGGAATATTTGTAATATTTTCTGTTACGCTTGTCGCGTCTTTAGGCACAGTAATTTCAGCCTGTTTAATCAAAGCCCCATCTTTATTAATTGTAATAGTATATTTACATTCTTTGTCAGAAGCTTTACTTTGTTTAATAGTAACAGGAATATTAAATACATTTTCAGTATCAGTAGTTGGATTTATTGTTACATCAATAATCTTTTTATCGCCAAATCCGTTTGTTTTATTTTTAGCATAAAGAATAACATTTGTTTTAATAGATTCTTCTCCCAAAGCCGGACGAATAACATTTATAGATTTTCCGTCATCTGATACAACAGCGTTATTTGATATACTTTCCCATTTAAACTCAATATTACTGTCTGTAGGTTCAGGCAAACTGATTATTGTGTCATTTCCCGCGGGAACAGTAATACTCGCCGCGTTAAGCTGAGCGTCAACATCAGCAAGATAAGTTTCCGCGAAATTCATAGGGTCCCAGTCGCCTGGATATTTTTGGGGATTTGCGAGATTTTGTTCCGAAAAATAATTTCTCGGGTTAAACTCAAGAACCTGCCAATCGTCAATAACAGTTCCCATACCAGGACCGCCCTCAGCGACTGATTTATTTTTAACACGTTTAGATAAGTCAAGAGGCGAACCATCACTATTTTTTGTACCATATTCATATAATCGGCTCAATCCATTTTCCGCGCCAAATCTATTCCATCCAATATCCTCAATAACTAAATTTGTAGCTTTATCAAAAATGGTGTTATAGTATGTCGCCTGTCCGCTGGCTCCCCAAGGACCTCCAAAATTGTTTGCGCCGTTATTATTCCTTAAATTGTAAATTTTACAGTTGAAGAAAAGATATCCATATTTTCTTGACGGATCCGTATTAGGCGTTGCCAGAGGAGAACCATATGTACCATCCGAAAAACCGGCAAAACCAAGGTTGCAATTATCAAATACAGCCGCCGCGCTTCCATAAATATAATCTGTACCGCCTATCAAATCGCACTCTTTAAAATACACTCTTCCGTCTGATACCCAAACAGAGTCCTGATTACCGCTTACACGTACATGTTCTACAGTTATTCTGTCCCCAAGAATAGCTATCGCGTGACCTCTTTCATTAAAAGCCGATGATTTCGCGAGATATGAGCTTTCCTCCGCCGTAAATTTAGTTCCATTTTTAATTGCTTCCTCATATTTTGATACATCAACATTACCATTATTACCGAAGATTTTGGCGGCGGGTTTTGTTTCAGGAGTATCCTCATTACAGTTAGCAAGAGCATCCGTATCTCTGGTAGGTACTTTTGAGCCTTCTTCCGGAGTAAGATGTCCATCTTTCTGACCTTGTGTTATCATTGTAGGAACACTGTTCACACAATTAAAATCTTTAATAATAATATCGGTTGATTCTCGAGTAACAATAAGCGGAGCCATTTTGTCATAACTCCAGCCAAGTCCGCCAAGGTTTTTAAGACTTCCGTTAACCTCAACATCTTTGTGTTTTACCTTGTTTTTATCATAATAAGATATTTTGCTAATTCCCGCATCTTTACCAATTTTTTGGCCAATCTTATATTTGGTAAATTTTTCATCACCCTCATTATATCCATTCCATGTTTCATCTAAAGACCAGTCAATAGTCGGGTCATAAAGTCCTGTCAAGTCGGTATTTGATGTACAGTATCCTGTACAGAAATACCAATGAAGAGTTACTCTTCCGGTTGTATTTGGAGTTTGCTGAAGAGTTATATACTTTAATTTATCAATACGTACTTGTTCTTCATAGTCACCAGGATCAACATTAATAGTAATACGTTCAGCCTCGCTTGCCGGTTTTTTATATTTTGTTCCGATTGAGAGCACCGCTTCACGTATACTTGTAAAATCACCGCCGCTTTTTGCGACATGAATTACATTTCCTTCCGGCAGCAAAAGTTCAGCGCCATCGGCAAAAACAGGCATTTGTCCGCATGTTATCATAGATAACGCGAGGATAAACGCAATTAACTTTCTAAATTTTTTCATTTTATGCGCCTCCTATAATAATATTTATATAGTTAATTATATAATAAAAAATTACTTTTTTACAGAACCAATTTATGAAATTTTGACATTACCAAAATAGTTTTCAAACAGGCTTTTTAAAGATTTTAAACAAATTTTTAAAAATATTTTTCCCATATACTGACCAAAAGATTAAGTCCATCTCGAATTTGAGAATTGGTAAGGTCACCATAACCAATATTATAAGTATTCTCAGGAATAACAGCTCTTGTTATATCTTGAACACATGAGGTAAGAGCGCTTATTTTTATTCCATTTTTAACACAAAGTTCTCTAGCTTTTTTCTCAGGAAGAGAAATATCAAAAAACATATTGCAGTACATACCGGCGGTATCTCCCGTAATTCTTGTTTTTTCCGCCAAAGCCGAATTATAGACCGTATCTTTAACAACTCTTGTTTTTTCCCTGTAAATATCACACATATATTTAATGTGTTTCTCATAATATCCAAGGTCGATAAATTTTGACAAAGTAACCTGCTCAACTCTGGAAACTCTGTTTGAATACCATTTTTTTCTCTCAAACCACCATTTGACAAAATCATCAGGAACGACAATATATCCAATCTTCATAGCCGGAGCAATAGTCATAGAAAAATTCCCAAGATATATAATATTTTTACCGCCGGAAATTTCCCAAAGAGTTTTCTCGTTTTTTCCATATTGAAAATCATTATCGCTGGCGTCCTCAATAATATATCTGCCATCTCCTTTTTTTACCCAATCAGCCAATACTTTCCTTTTATCCTCAGAGAGAGTAACAGCCATAGGCAAATCGTGAGTCGGTTCCTGATATAAAACACCGTCATCAAATTCGTCCAGTTCCTCCAAACGAATTCCGTTTTCATCATTCGTTATATATCGAACATTGGCGCCGACCTGCGAAGCCGCCTCTCTGGCCCGATAATTATAATAATTGTTCATAATAATCTTTTTCCGAAATCCAAATAACATAAAAATTTCTCTTAAAAGGTCCTCAAACCCCGGTCCAATAATAATTTGTTCCGTTTTACACTTTATATTTTGAGTTCGAAACAGAAGCCGCCGTATACTTTTTCTGAGGCACCATTCGCCCGCTTTCTCGCCGTGCTGAAAAAGCCCGGTATCTTCTTTAATCGTAAGTCTGAGAAGTTTAGACCATGTTTGAAAAGGAAGTTTTGATGTTTCAACACCATTTGTGCTAAAATTATATATCCTTTTTTTCATTTTTTGCTGTTCCTCATCCCAAACTCTTTCAGATGAGACATAATATCCGCTTCCCTGTCTTGAGACAATATATCCGTCAGCAATAAGCTTCTGATAGGCACTGTCAACAGTTTGTGTGGAAACCCCAAGTTCAGCCGAAAGTTTTCTTCTTGGGGAGAGTTTCTCAAATGGAATTAAATACCCGTTTTTAATTTCATCAACAATATTGTCATAAATCTGCAAATATATCGGTTTAGTCAAGTTTTTATCAACTTTCAAAATCAGCCCACCCAAATTTTTAATATCAGACACCTCTCAAAACCACATAATCTCTGTAAAGTTTTGAAAAAAAGTCTATTCTGTTTCTGTTTCCGATTCCGAATAATCTTTGACATCAAAAAACAACTTATTAACAAGCGTCCTTGCCTTTGCCTTATCAATATTATAAGGTGTATTTCCATCTCCCGGGAGGGTTTCCATTGTAAGCTTTTCCAAAGATATATTTTTTATATAAGGCGCGTACTCAACAGCGTCCCGAATAGTCATATTTGTTTCAGTATTTTCTATAAAAATTTTAACCAATTCCGGCAGGTTTGACAAAAAAGTTTCAGTACTTGTTATTTTTTCCATAAGCGCCCTCAAAAACAATTTTTGCATTTCTATTCGCTGAATATCTCCAGTAAAATACTGACGAAACCTAACAAATCCCTGAGCTGTTTTTCCATCCATTATCTGCGGTCCTTTTTTTATATTAATATACAAATTTTGAGTTGGGTCACGATAATACATATTTGTTGGCACATCAATTTCTATCCCTCCAACAGCGTCAACAATCTTATCAAACGACTCCAAATTTACCTCAAAATAATAATCTATATGAATATCAAGCATTTCCTCTATCTGCCTGCTGAGATACTCATTCCCATATTTTCCCGCGAAACTGTGAACAGCGTTTATCTTCATTCCGCCTGAGGGAACCCTTCTGCCTTTTTCTCTAAGTTCCTCCCGATTTTTTTCAGACATTTCCACATAAGTATCTCGTGGAATTGATATAGTATTTATAGTATTCTTTATTTTATCAAAAGAAGCGACTATAATAACATCAGAAAGAGCCTCGCCTTTATCAACGCCATATATAGCGAAAACTGTTTTTGACGGAAGATTATTCACAATAAAATCATCATCACTTTCTGTCGGCTCTTCACTTTCAGAAGATTCCAAAGTCAGTTCCTCTCCCCCCTTAACGTTATTAACACGTCTTCCAGAACGGGAAAAATAAGAAATCGCGGCAAAAGCCATAAACATAGCCACAATCAACACCAAAAGCACTATTATAGTCACAATTAATATTTTTCTTGTTTTATCGTTAGATGATTTCATAAAAGCTATCTCCTTTTATTTATACACACCAATCGGGGGGTTCTTTTTAGACAAATTCTTATAACAATTAAACCTCTCACAGAGGTTATTAAAAAAGTCCACCACACATTATTCTACATAAAGTATAACAAATTTATTCTAAGACATCAAGAAAAACCCTTAATTAAACATCACATAACTGAACTCTCAAAATTATAAATCAAGTAAATCCATTGAGAAAATATTAAGGCAATACCGCATAATTCGATAAAATAGATTTTAGACGATATTTTTCAGTACAAGGAAAAGGAGCGCAATCATAGTCGGAGCCTATGATAAGAG
>CATJCJ010000351.1 GCA_949738935.1 uncultured Eubacteriales bacterium
CTTCCCAAATTTGAGAAGCAAGTTTTGAAGTCCGTTTCCTCGTTAAAACCATATTCACACATTCTTTTGAACCAGTCAGAATACTTTGTTTTTACTTCAAGCGCTTCGTAAAGTTCTCTGCCTGAAACCACAGGTTTTTCGTTGTCAAAGTCAACAGTAATTAAATCGTACATAGAATTTTCCTCCTTTTTGCATAAAAAAACACTTTTCAATAGAAAAGCGCTTGATTTATAGTTTATTTATTTTTTTAATCCTAAAGCATTGTTTCGTTTACAGTTGTATTTTTAAAAGTCTGTTTAAAATCGTTTTTGAAGTTTCCCACAGCTTATTATAATTTTCCCGCAAGTCCTCTATATCATCTTTGTAAATATTTTGCGATATATTTACTCTTTTGGCAATCTGATTCAAGTTATTTGCCGCATTGCCAAGCAGATAAATCATTTTTTGCATATCGGACAAATCAAGATTCAGTATATGCCCATCTATCGCCATCTTTTTAAGATATGCTTCACGATTTTGTATTCCTGTCAATTTCATTTTTTCAGCTATAAGGGCAAGTTCTTGTTCTGATACACGAAAAAATATTCTTTGTTCTCTTTTTCTGTTTTCCAATATTATTTTTTTGCTTCTCAATAAATTGTTTTTTCTCTTTTATCGTCTGCAATATTGAGGGTTTAACTTTCGCACACTCCTCTTTGACTTTATCATTGTTTTCAAGCTAGTTTGAATCCTTATTATCAAGATTTAACTGAGTGTCAAGAAACGCAAGCCGCTGAGTTTTTTCGTTTAATTCTTCCTCATATTGAAAGGGATTTTTTAACTCCTCCTCGGCGTTTTTTATTTGTGCGTACAAATTTTCAAGTTCATCTTGTCTGTCTTTTATAATATCAGGTATTTCTTTCAAAGCGTTGTTAATACGGGTAATATTTCCGGCTCCATCAGAACCTAAATCAATTCTGTAACTCATAGTTCCTTTAAGAGTCATTTCAAAGCTGTCACCGAATAAATCATATTTAATCTGCATTTCAAATCCTCTGTATTCCCCAATTTTAACAAAATCAGCAGGCTTCAGTTTTTTACCGGCTTCAATAATAGCTGTTCCGGCTTCGCCCCTATTTGTATATTCCTTGTTTCCAACAAACATAGGAGAAATACCTTCATCATGCAAATGAGTATTGTTTTCTATTCTCTTTATATCGTTTTCATATCCCTCAATACTGTTTTTTATTGTTTTTATTTTTTGAGGAAAATATTTTAAAAGACTATCCTCAAGTCTGTAACGCTGGTTCTGATAACTTGACTTTAAAAGTTTAAGACGCGCAACCTCTATATCTAAGTCCATTCGTTCTTTTATTAAAGGATTTCTCGCACACAGAGCCTTTATTTCAGCGTAAGAAAGGACTGACTCATCAACATCATCACAGGAACGGACAGGGGATTTACTGCTCATTATCTGACTAATAAATTTCTATTTATTCTCTATTGTTTGATACAAATAGCTATCGAACGTAGATTCTGTAACGTAACGATATATATATACTTCCGAATTTTTGTTCCCTTGACGTAAAATTCTTCCCGCCCGCTGTTCCAGATCCCTTGGCCGCCAAGGACAATCTAAATCGTGCATAGCTATAAGTTTATCCTGAACATTCGTGCCCGCACCTAATTTAAAAGTAGAACCAAACAATACTCTGACTTTTCCTTGCCGTACTTTCGCAAAAAGTTCCTTTTTTTGTATTTCTGTAGTACAATCGCGTATAAAAGCAATTTCCTTTTCAGGTATTCCTTTTTTTACTAATTTTTCCTTTATATCGTCATATACATTAAAACGTCCGTCTTTATTAGGTGTGGAAAAATCGCAGAACACTAACTGAGTTGATTTTTTTTCGCTTGTTTCGTTCCATATTCTATATATATTCTTCATACAGGCGTTTACTTTGCTGCCCTCAAAATCAGGCAGACTATTATTAATCAATCTTTGGTCAAGACCTATTTTACGCCCATCCGAGGTAATTTTCAGCATATTATCAATTTTGGGGTCAACATTTCCGTTTTGAATTTTAGCGGCTCTTTTTCCTAATTCCTCAATCATTTTTTCTTACAGTTCAGACGGTTTCACAACAACTGTTTCATAATTCGCCGCAGGACGTACAATTTCCGGCATCATATCAATAGTTTTAATATCAGCGACCTCTTTAAATATATTCATAAGTTCCGGCAGATTGTAAAACTTTGAAAATCTTGTCTTATAACGATAACCGCCGCCCTTCGGTGCTAACTCTATTGCGTTTACAGTTTCCCCGAATGTGCTTGCCCATTGGTCGAAATGTATCAATCCTTTTTTTTCGAGAGTATCATACTGCAAATATTTTTGCATAGTATATACTTCCGTCATACTATTTGATACTGGCATTCCTATTGATACACTGTAACTATGATAAAAGATAAGGAGATAAGGAGATAAGGAGATAAGGAGATAAGCCGATTTGCGTTACTCAAAAAATATAAAAAATAAAATTTCTAAAAAATATAAGCTATAGAATAATTAAAAAACAAACAAATAAAAATTTTTGTAAAAGATTTATTATTTTGAAATTAGAAAAAGAAAATATTAAATTTACTTATAAAAACGATATAAAGGAATTACAACAATATTATAAAGGTTATCTGAAATAAC
>CATJCJ010000352.1 GCA_949738935.1 uncultured Eubacteriales bacterium
ATTATTATTACACAACTCCTAAAAATACCATAGATAATGGTTGTATTGTGGATTGACAAAGTAATGTATAATCAAATCACAATGATTAACTACATAGTAATACATAGTAATATTGTATTACAACCACTCAGACATAGCTAAGTTATATAGTATGGCACAGATATACAGAAATTTAAAAGTGTAGGTTTAATTACGAAGGAAGTGATTAATTATATATGAAATTTGAATTTGATTCATTAGATTTTAGCAATAATAATCTTTCA
This sequence comes from uncultured Eubacteriales bacterium, assembly GCA_949738935.1. Lineage (GTDB taxonomy): Bacteria > Bacillota > Clostridia > Lachnospirales > CAG-274 > MGBC114079. Next base: position 264 of record CATJCJ010000352.1, read on the forward strand.
GAAGATGAAGAATTAGAACTATTTATATCAGGTGGTATAAGTGGTGCAAGAATAACAGACCCATTTTCAAAAGAAGCAGATGAACACGCAGAGAGATATTATAAAGAAATAAGAAAATTTAGTACTGATGTACAAAAAATAGTTAATAACTTAAATGGTATGTACTCTTATGAGGAAATATTAAAGATTAAAGAATATTTGTTTATTAACGAACAAGTATTAAGTGATGGTGTACGTCAATTCGACCCAGATTGTTCAATAGCACAAAGTTGGCAAAGATTAGCTTTTGATTTTGAAAATGTACAGAAACACGATTATACTTTATTACAACACGAGTTAGCAGAAATGCGTTTTATAAATAATGGTAAATCACAAAGTGAAGCTCACGACTTAGCAAATATGTTATATAATTATACGGTAGAAAGTAATAAGTATTATGAATCTTTAAGAAAGGAGAAATGCAATAATGATAAAGATATTTAATTTCAGAATAATAGGGAACATCATATCCTTAGATTACTGTTCAGATGGAGACCCAACAAACACTTATCATCTTGAGATGGACAAAGATACGCAAGAGATAATTAGTTGTAGTAATCCCAAAGAATTTAATTTAGATGCCAAAAGAGTAAGAAAGAATATATTTAACTCTATAAAAAGAGGTTGGGAGTTTCCTAACCCAGACTTTGTAATACAGTGGTATTAATCAAAAGTATGTTTAAAGTGTATATTTTAATGAGAGAAGATATGTTAATTTGATATACCTTAAACTAACATTTCCAAAATCAAAGAGATATAAGTCCAGTAGTAGCTTATATCTCTTTTTTGATGTGTAGTTTTTAAATCTAACTTAAGATTAAACACAATAGTTTTATTTATGACAGTGATTAAAGCATAGTTTTTTATTTGGGATAGTAGGTAAATATTGTCATAAAAAATAAAAAATTTAGGGGGTATCCTAAAATTAAAAAATTAATAGTCAGTAAAAGTATTCTATACCAAAGAACGGTTTAGGGGAAAAGGGTGAGCTATACCTCTATGTAGCTATATGTAGTGTATTCAGAATATAATAATAGTCAGTATCAAAGTACAACCTATCGTAAGATAATTATAAGTGAGTAACAAGAGATGTGCAGAACGATTATAGGCAGTATCGGATTTAACGTAATAGTAATATGATGGCAACAACCAATGTTCAAGGTATATAGAGTACATAGAGTGGCAATCAAGCAGGATATAGAGATAGCAAAGATAATGTATTTGATAGAGAAAGATAAAGAGATAAAGAAATAGATAGATAAAGAGTAGTTGTCTTTATAATAGTTAGGGTTATTTAAGATTAGTCCTATAAGAACAATAAAAGCTAATATAAATATATCCCTAATCAAAGACTGCAACCTTTGAAGTCAAAAAAAAGAGAGTGTTTTTTGCATTCTCTTTCTTTTTAAGGTGTAATTTTCAAACTTTAATATAGGCTAAATACAGAGTTTTTTATTTAAAGTAGTAAAGGTATATCTTCACTAATTTTAAATAGTGAAGTAAGTATTATTGTGAAAAATAAAAAATTTAGGGTATCTGTATTTTTCCCAAAAAATAAATATGAAAATGTTATTTTCTTTTGAAGCTAAGAAAATCAATGGGGGATAATAGGGGGCATAAATATTACCCTATGGGAAAGCATATAGAACAGTTTAATAAGAGATAATAAGCAATGTGAGTAAGAGTTATTGTAGATATTCAGAGATACAGTAATACAACCAAGTGTATCAGACAATTAAACAAGATATAGAGATAGCAAAGAGCAGTTGGAGAGAGTTGGAAATAGTTAGAGAGAGCAAAAGAGAGTTGCCATTATCACATAAATAGAGTAGATAGGATTATTTAAGATTAGTCCTACAAAAGATGATATTCAATAGGATAACCTCATACAGTGAGCAAATCATAGAAATAGTAGCAATTTATATAAATTTTGGGTATAGTTTGAGAGAACAAAATTCATATAGACAGATTATTATATATAAGTGAAATAAAATTTTAAAGTTAAAAATCGTTTATGATGGTATATATAGTATGTTTCATATAAGCCTAAGGCTCACACAGGAACACATTGGAAATATACACCTACAGAAATATATCATAGAGCATAATGTTTAAACCTCCATAGAATAATTTGTAGAATTATGTTATAATGTGATAGACGTATTACATTTTAAGGAGATTTAATTATGAAAGAAAAAGTAAAAGCAGTAAAGACGAAGTTAGCCAAGTTCCTTTTGGCAACAACCTTAGCAATCACAGCATTAACTCCTATGACAGCATATGCCGCAACCTCAACAGCTTCAGCTTTATCAAGTCGTTATGTGGTTGAGCAGGCAACAGAGAGCAGTGATGTGTTGATTTACTTCAACAATAAGCAGGTAACATTCAACAATCCCATAATTAACATCAATGGGAGAGTGTATTTACCAGTTCGAGACCTTGCTTCTCTCTTGGGAACTGACATAAAGTGGGAACAAGATGTGAGAGTTGCTACAGTATCCAGCCAATCCAAAACAATTGAGGTGCCAATCGGAAGTACACAGTTGGTAGTTAATGGTACTCCAAAGCAGATAGACGCTCAAGGCACAAAAGGTCTTTTGTACAAATCAAGGACTTATTTACCTATCAGAGCACTTGCTGAGGAGTTGGGGCACAAGGTAGACTATCAGACATCTTCTAACAAGAAGTATGTTTTGATTGACAGCCAGATGTCACAGGTAGTCGAGGGACAACCTCAAAAAGATTACGTAGCCAACTACCTTAAAAATGAGTATGGAATGACTGACGCACAGGTACAAGAAACCCTACAACGTATCCACGTTTACGAAGGTGCACATCCAGCAGACAATTATGCCACAAAAGACATGATGAAACACTATCGTGAGTGGTATGATTATGCTCAAAATCATCCTGAGGTTCAAGAGAGACCTTCTACCAAAGGAAACTATCGTGGCGAAACACGTGGTGTTTATGTTTGGGATGGAGAAAGTTGGTATATGGACGTAGATCACTTCTGCGGGTTCGATGGCGTCTATAAAGATTGACGCCTACATAGGACTATTATTTTTTGTAGCACTTTGTTAAAAATTTAAAATATAGTGTGGTATGAACATAGGTAGAAGTATAAGAACTTCTATCTATTTTTATTTTAGAGCATAGAAAGATAGAATGAATACAACCTTTCAAGTTAAAAAGATAGGAATGTTTTTTGCATTTTCTCTCTTATGTTAATTTTGAGGTGTAGTTTTTAAATCCAATTTTTGAAATTAGCATTAATGAGTAAACTACATAATTTTTCGTGCTGTAAAAAAAGAGTGATTTCTATATCTCATTATCTTATAGAGGTGTGCAAGTCATAAATCAAAACAAAGGAGTGTATGCCTATAGAGAACAAGTATGAAGTAGATGATGAATTAGAGGAAATAGATGATGAGTTTGATTTGTTAGCCAAAGAGTATGGCGAGGAGTATGCCATAGAGGTACTAACCAATTATTCTAAGAGGATTTTTGACAAGGTTATAGATTATGTTGTTCCTTTTAGAAATAGCTTTAATACTCCCAATGATAAGCACAGTAAAGTAGATATATTTGTGGTAAGTGAATTTAAGAAGTATATAAATCGTTTATTAAAATTTGCAGATGGTGGTAATACTCCAATAAAAGAATTAGAAATACTATATAAAACATTGAAATATCTTGAACAGTCAAATTTTTTAGGATTGTATAAAGATATAAGTGAAAATGAGTATAAATCTAATCAACAACCTACAGATTTGGATAATTACCAACTTGTAAGCAATATTTATACAAACATATTTCTTGATATATTTAACTCAGAGGTCAGGATATACCTTAATGAAAACAAAATTCCTCTGGAATAAGTGAATAAGTTCATCATCTCCTGCGGTGGTGGCATAGATGGATACTAAGTATCCATCTATCCTACTATGCTACAGGTAGGAGGGGTAAGCAGATATGAATACAACCTATAATCTCAATATTAAGGAGAGTTAAAGTGTACTTTTTAATAATTAAATATACCCTAAAATAAAAGACCTAATTACAATAAGAAATAAGTTGTATTAGGTCTTTTTATGTTGGATATTTGGAGAAATTTTATAGTTTGGAAAAAATGCCTTTTAAGTTCCTTTCATAATCTAACTGAATACTCACATCAACTTTCAGAACAAAAAAGTAGGAAAAAACGACTTCAAATTCAAGCTATTTTGGAGGTTTTTAAACCTCTTACAAAGAAGAAAAATTAATTTTTCAAGGTAAAAATAGGCTCTAAAAATTTTGACAGTCCAGAAATTGAAAATAAATTTTGGCGAAAAATATAGGTTTTGATAGGGCTATTATAACAGCCTTTAAAGAAACAACCCATAAACATCAAGAATGATATGAAAACCTATGAAAGAGGGGGGTTAAATGAAGAAATTAACGTCATATAATAGGGTTACTCAATATCTTGTTAAGATATTTAAGATGATAAATGAGAGATATTTTAATAAAGAGTTAGAAATTCCAACTTTAACCATTCAAAGTTCAAGGGGAACCTATGGACACATTACGACCCATAGAGTTTGGTTAGCAAGTGAAGATAAATTTACTTATTCGAGATATAGCTGTTACAAAGGATTTAGAAATTGAACACCATTCCAAGTATGGTTATAGTATAACAAAGCCTACAATAGAGCTTGTTATGTTTTGTGAAGAAATGGGTTTTGAGGATATACAAATCCAAAGGGGTGGAGGGTTTGATTCATCTTTAATTCCTAAAGGAATAACCCATAAAACTTCATCAACAAGAAAGTATCAGTGTCCAAAATGCAAAAATTCCGTTAGAGCAACTAAAGATTTGAGTATTATTTGTGGAGATTGTAGAATTTCATTTGTTAAAGTTAAATAGTTTGATGAGTTAAATAGTTTGACGAGTTTAATATTGGTCATATGGTGACCTATATATAGGTCATACTGTGACCAAACCATAAAATGGAAAAAGCACTTTAAACTTGCTTTCTAAGCGACTTTCAGCAACTTTTCCTATTTTTTTCCTCTTAGTCTTCTATCGATATGCTTCGACAGTCGATAATATAGTCCTAATTTGTAAAACTACACCCTTTGTTCTTTTATAGAGAACTAAACTAAGGTCAAATACAACCTAATTATGGTCAAATACAACCTTGACAAGGTCTTTAATTTATAATATTATACAATTAATGAACTATATAAGATTAAAGGAGTGAAAAAAATGGGTGAAATAACTGTAAAAAATAATCCAAATGTATTAAAGCCTAATGAAATGTCATTTGAGGAAAGGCAAAAACAGCTAGCTGAAAGAGAAGATAAAGAACAAGAAAAAATACATAAAAGTCCATTTACAAAATTTTATCAAGTAAATAAAGATACATCAATAAGTCTAAGAAAAATAACAGACGAAAATCCAAAAGCATTAAAATTATTGCTTTTTATATTTGACCATATGGATAAATATAATGCAGTTGTATGTTCTTATAGAGTATTGCAAGAAGCCTTAGCTATATCAGAGTCAACAATAAAAAGAGCGATTAAATATCTAAAAAATAATGGCTTTATAGATGTTTATAAAACAGGTACAAGTAATGTTTATATTGCTAACCCTAATTTAGTTTGGAACTCTTGGGGAAACAACATTAAATATTGTGAATTTCCTGCAAGTATTATTTTATCAGCAACAGAGCAGGAAAAAATATTTGATAAACGTATTCAAACAGTACAATTAAAAGAGAATAAAGTTGATGAAAGCTAAAAATAAATACTATCTCAATTGTATTCTACGGGGGCGTGTCACGCCCCCGTCAATAACAATTAAGGTAAGAGTGTCTAAGCCATATTTTACGTAAGTATGCTAAGTCACAACCTTAGCTATCGTAGAAAATACATTAGTAATACTCTGAATGGTGGTGCATATTTAATATAGTTTAAACTATATCAAACCATAAATAATAGTTAAAACTATATATAACAATAAATTAGTGTTTAAACTATATTGAACTATATTAAACACTAATTTATTGTTAAAACTATATACAACCATTATTTATAGTTAAATATATTAAATATTGTTAAAACTATAGATTAGTGATATAATTTATAGCAACATTAAATATAAGGTGGTGTAAACAATGGCTATAGTTATCTCCATAGCTTCACAAAAAGGCGGAGTAGGTAAAAGTACAACAGCTTTAGCATTAGGCTCTATATTAGGCTCTAAGAATAAAAAAGTCTTGCTTATTGATATGGACAGTCAAGCTAATCTTACATATTCCTCTGGGGTAGACAAGCCTGATAAGACAATTACAGATATTTTGAGTGATGAAAGTTCTTCATCAGAAGCAATTATCAAATGCAAATATTATGATTTACTTTGTGCTGATAAATATTTAAGTAATGTTGAGATGTCATCAGAGGTTGAACCTACACTTTTAAAGAAAATTGTTTTACAACCTAATATATCCAAAGCCTACGACTATATAATAATAGATACACCACCAAGTTTAGGTAATCTAAGTTATAATTCTCTTGTTGCAAGCAATTTTGTAATTGTTCCAGTTGAAGCAAGTGTATTTTCTATGCAAGGGATAATACAACTTCACGATACTATTTTAAATATTAAGAAATACCATAATAAAACTTTAAATATTTTGGGTATCCTGCTTGTTAAATACAATAAAAGGACAATCTTGTCGAGGAATATCAAGGAAACTCTTTGTAATTATGCTAAGGTTATTAATACGAGTATATTTGACACTACTATCAGGCAAGGAATATCTGTTACAGAAGCCCAATATCAACAACAACCCCTTATAGATTATGCAATTAAATCTAAGCCAACTTTAGATTACATAAATTTTACAAATGAAGTATTGGAAAGGATTGAAAATAAGTAATGGCTGCTAAGAACTTTAAGAAATCCCCATTTGATAATTTTAATATTGAAACGGAAGTTAAGTCTAAGAATGATAAGAGCAATAATATCGATATTATAACTAATAATGAGCCCAAAAAAGTAGGCAGACCTAAGACTAAGCAGGGTGAATATAAGACAATAAATATTTCTGTACCTGTAGGATTTTTAGAAAAGCTAAAAGAGGTCAAAGAAGTTTATCAGGGGAACTTAACGCTATATATAAACAAGTTAATAGAGAAAGACCTTGAAGAAAATTATAATAAGTATTTAGAAATCGTCAATAGTTTGAAGCTGTTTAAATAATTAGGTGTAGTTTTAACAATTAATTATGGTTTAAACTATATACAACCACTATAAATGATTTAATAAGAAGCAAGAGGAAGTAAAAGTTAAACGATACACTTTAATCGTTATGTACACAAGCGTGATACGCTTGTGTTATTTATTATTACTTAGTATTTAAGTTTAGGCAAATGGTTTATTTTCCTAAAGGTCATAGAGAAATCAAGGTTAAAAATTTAAAGGTGAACATAAAATCCAAATTATTAAAGTTGTTGTTTTTGTTTAGCAGGGTATTTGTATAAAATCCTTATATACTGGGGTTTTTAGGTCAATCAATCTATCTTATAGAGGGGGTAATTTTTTCCCTTGATTGATAGCTTGATTATATACCTGATTAAAACCTTGATTAAAACCTTGATTACGGAGGGCTGGAACACCTTGATTTTATCAAGTTTTTTGATGTTAAAGGTGAACATAAAATCCACGAAAGGTGAACATAAAATCCACGAAAGGTGAACATAAAATCCACGAAAGGTGAATATAAAATCCACGAAAGGTGAATATAAAATCCACGAAAGGTGAATGAAAATATTGACAATCTTTCACCTATATACTATACTTATATTTGGGTGATATTATGGCAATTAAAGGCAAAAAACGTAAAGATAATTCCCTACAACTTGTGGACAACCTCAATAATTCATATGATGTACAGAAGTCTACTCCATTGTTTAGTTTATGGAAATCAGATTTAACATTACAAGAGTTTAAGATACTTGATACTTACTTAAGTAGAATCGATAGCCGAAAGCCTGAACAGCGTAATGTACGCTTTGAAAAAGGTGAGTTGGAGAAGTTATTAGATGTAAAACAGATTAAAACAGTTGAACTTAAACAGAGATTGAGACATTTAATGGAACATGTTGTAGAATTAAAAGATAAAAGAAAGAAAAACGGCTTTGTTCTTATTAGTTTATTCTCAATGGCTGTTTGTGAGAAAGATGATAATGGTTTGTGGCAAGTTGATTTATCTTGTACTGCTGAAGCTATGGAATATTTTTTTAATATTGATGAAATCGGTTATTTAAGATATAAACTAAGAAATGTTATACATATTTCCAGTAGATATAGTTATATTTTATTTACTTATCTTGAAAGTAACCGGTTTCGTAAGACTTGGGAGGCTGACCTTGAAGAATTAAAACAAATTCTTAATTGTAATGATGATATAAGCTATTCAGAATTTAAAATATTTAATAATCGAATATTAAAGCGTTGCCAAAAGGAATTAACAGATAAAACGGAGTTAAGATATACCTATATACCAATAAAGAAAGGTCGTAGGGTAGTAAAAATTAAGTTTATATTAGAAAATCTTAATAGTTTTATTTCTGACCAAGATACAACCTTTCCCAAACAGTTAAGTCTTGAAGATACTGTACAAGATGATAATAGTCATTTTGAATTTTTAAGAAGTTCTTGTAATTATGAGTTTTCATTAAGAGAAATAAAAGTTATTTTTAATATGATTAGCAATATGGTCTTACCTCCTCACTTGAACGGCATTTGGTTTGCAAGGTACCATTATTTAGCTGAAAAATATTCAATGCTTGAGTTAATGGCAGATAGAACAAATATCAGAGATAGGTTTAGTTACTTTAAAGCTATTATTGATAATGATAGACAAGAGTAAAGTAAAATTTGATATGCCTTTAAAACGGTGTTAAATAGCTCTGTATTGCGTTTTAAAATCAAAGGGGTAGAGGAATTATGGGTAAGTATGTAAAAATCGAATATGAGCTATTTATAGGGCTATATAGGCTTATTGTACATAACGATATAGATAGCGAAGAATCTTATAAGAGAATAAAACAGGAATTAGAAGCTAAATTTCAAAGATTAATTAATCACGAATTATATAGTAGGTATAAAACAGCAGAAACAGAGGAAGAACGGGAGAAAGCAAGACAAGAATATCTTGATGAAGTGGGTATACATAAAGATTTTCGGTGGTGATAAGAATTTTTTAAATGTACACTTTTAATCCTTTATACAACCAAGATTTAGAGCAAGAGTAATTCTAACCCTAAGATTTTCAGAGAAATTTTTATTATTTAGCCTATGTAGTTACACCTAAATTTAGAGGAACGAAATATGTATTATATGTGTATGTAAAAACTATATATTTGAAGTGATATAATACAGTACATAGTATGAGAAAACTATTATATTCCGAGGTGGTGAGATTATGGTTAGATGTAAAAGTGGCAGACCAGCTAATACTACTATAGAGCAAGATGAATTGATGTATTACTTCTACAAAATTGCAAATGACGAAGTGAAACATTATTCAGCAAATGAATTGATAAATGTATTAAAATTAGATATTACAAGAAGATACTTCTATCAAAAGATTAGTGATATACATAAGAAGTGTGAAAAAGATAAGACATATCTTCAGCATATTATAGACATCTATAGTAAGTACAATACAATAAATGAAGCCTTGGCTGCTTTGGGTTTTACTCCACAACCTGCTGTACCTAATAATCAGGCAGTTTATAATGCTATAAACAATAATATTCCATTTAAAATTCCAGTTCAATTTTCAATAGCTGACAGGATAGATGAAATCAATATATCTATGAGGGACGTGTCTTTTAATTTAATAGAAATACGTAAGGTACTGATGTTATTGAAACAGAGTTCAACAAGTAGAGCTACTTTTGTTAAAGATTTAGAAATGATTATAAATAATATATCAGGAATACCTAATTTAATTCAATCAATAGACAATAAATTCATAGATGTAGATAATAGATTGTCTATTTTAGAAGATGGTATCCAAAGAATACTGGATATTATTGAAAATTCAAAGGTTGATTTAGAGATTAAAAGTGATTTAGAGGTTGGAAACACTCTAAATCATTATGAAAACAGTAACCCTATTAAGGCATTGTATTTTGGTGAGAAATAATTAATTTTTGGTTTAGATTATGAATGAAAAAACTATGTTATATGTGTGAAATAATATAGTGTAAGTTATGAAAAAATATAAAAGTGTGGTATACTTAAAAAAGTAATCAGTTCGGTATATGACCGGTTTATGAACTATTTTAAGAACTCTATTTCTGAACTGACCATAGAATTAGTAAACACATTTATTGAACCAATTTAATAGTGAACTATTTCCGAACTATCAAGGAGGTGAAATTAAAATTATGGAACAAAACATTAATATTGACAATACTAATGTCAATAATGGCAATAATGACAATAATATTTATGGATATATGAGGTTGTCTAAGAGGAATTTAAGCAAGGTAGACAATAATGGTAATGTTATTTCTGATGAAGAGCAATTACAACGTCAGAGAATGGAGTTAATTAATGCTGGAGTGCCATCAAACCATATTTTTGATGAAGGTATAGTATCTGGTGTTGCACAGAACAGAGTAATCTTAAACAAAATGATAGGCTTACGTGAGTATGCCAATTCACAACCTCTGTTGCCTACAGGAAGTACATTAATTGTGACAGAACTAAGTCGATTAAGTAGAGATTACAATGAATTGCAGATTATCCTAAGTAGAATAAATGCTTTGAACGTAAGATTGATACTTCTTGACTTCCCTATGCTGAATAATCAAATTAACAATGACGATACAACATCAAAGTTTTTAAATCAAATGATGATTAGTCTTTTATCTTATCTTGCGGATATGGAAAGACAAAAGTTAATAGAACGTACAAAGTCAGGTATAGAAAATGCAAAAAAGAATGGTAAAAAATTAGGCAGACCTATTAGGGTATCGAATAGGGAAGAGATTTCAAGGGTATATGATTTATACTACACACAAAATTCTATAACATCTGAAATGGGTATGAAGATGTTAGGAGTGAAGAAAACAACATTTTTTAAGTATCTTAAAGAAGAACATTGTAGGAGATATGGACTTCTACAAGAGCAAGAGCCAGTATTACAATAATGAACTACACTGTAATACAGTAGTACCTATGTATTACAACCTTTAAAAGTGTAGGTTCAATTATGAAAGGAATTTTTATATATGGCTTTAGAAAGATTAACTTGGGAAGAGATACAAGAGAAATATCCCAATCAATGGGTAGGTTTAGTTGATGTAGAATGGAAAAAATCAGGTCCACCAAATGTAGTATCTGCTATAGTTAAGTATACAGATAAAACAGGAGACGAATTGATATTAATTAGAATGTCAGGAGAAGATGATATGCATTATTATTACACAACTCCTAAAAATACCATAGATAATGGTTGTATTGTGGATTGACAAAGTAATGTATAATCAAATCACAATGATTAACTACATAGTA
>CATJCJ010000353.1 GCA_949738935.1 uncultured Eubacteriales bacterium
CATTTTTTGGGGGGAAAAAGGTTCTATTAATTATAAAATTTCATCGAACTCAAGTTAAAATAAAAACGAAAAATTATATTTCTTTTAATTGGTTAAAACTTATTTTTTTTATTATCGTATATAAATATGTGAAAAAATAAAAATAATTATTTCTAGAAAGGAAACTTGGATATGAAAAGAAAAATTTTTTGCGTCATATCAGCCGCGTTGATTTTTGCCATGACTTCTGTTTCTGTTTTTGGAGCGACTTCTGATATATTTATCGATGTAAATGGAATTTTTCAGCCTGTAAGAACGGGTATTGTTAATAAAAATGGCAGTAATTTTGTGGGAATTCGTGAGATTTCTGAAATACTTGAGGCGGATGATATTTTTTGGAATTCTAATATTAGAACATTGACTATTAAGAAAGATGGTAAAGTGGTTAAGCTTTCTCCTGATACTGGAAAAGTTATTGTGGATGGCGAGGAAATTGATACTCCTGTTTCCGCTGAGATTATTGACAATTATGTCTTTGTGCCTCTTAGATTTATCAGCGAAATTTTTGACGCGGAGGTTAAATGGGATGAAAGTAAAAAAACTATATTTATAACTTGTGATAAAGACAGTGACTATGTTGTTTTAAAATCAGATTCTACTATTTCAGAGGATACAAAGGTATATACTTATGATGAGGCTATTAATGCCGCTGTAAAAAAGAATTCTGATTTGAAAAATCTTGATGATACAATTTCTTATTTGAATGAAAGTCGTGATGAGTTGGAAAAAAACATGAAATTGATGGATGATGCTTATGCCTCATATATGACTTTGGCAAAAGGAGCCGCGGACGGCGGAGTAAGTGACGCGACGGCTCTTCAGCTTAAAATAACTGAGACTATAGGAAATACTATAAATATTATGCAGGGTATGAAAGCCGCTGATATGAATAAATCTCTTAGGGGTATAAATGAGGAAATGATTAAGGACAGCCTTGATTTGACATTGAAAAATTATCTCTCGTCTATAAAAACCACTCAGATGAACATATCTCTCCTTGAGGAAAATGTGAAACTTGGTCAAGAAAATATTGATAATCTTGAACTTAAATTATCCGTTGGTATGGAGAGCGAACAAAACGTTACTATGGCTAAGCTTGAGCAGAAAGAACTTGAGTCTAGTCTTGAGTCCGCTAAGCTTTCTCTTGAAAAGATTAAACAAAGCTTGAAATCTTTTATAGGTGTTGACTCTGATGAGGATATTGTTGTGGATTATGAGATATCTTTTGACCGTCTTAATGATGTTAAGCTTGAGTCTTATATTACTCAGAAAAAACAAAATGACCCATCTATAAAATCTTTGGAGGCTAAAGTCGAGATTGCTAAATATAATGAGAGAATTGCCGTAAACGCTTCTGACGCTGAAAGAATTAGTTTGATAAATACAGTAAATACCGCGAGCAGAGAGCTTAAAGATTCTCAGGATAAAATGGAAACTAATATCAGAAACAGTTATAATAGTATAAAACAGCTTGAGGAACAAAATAAAGCGAAAAAGCTCGCTGTTCAAAAAGCTATTGAAACTTATAACAGCGCTGTTGTAAGTTATCAGGCGGGAATGACTACCGCTTATCAGGTGAGTCAGGCGAAAATGGGAATATTAAACGCTGAAATGGCTGTTGAGCAAAACGCTATAGATTATGATATGCTCGTGTTTACTTTTGAGAGACCTTATATGCTTTCAGGTAATTAAATTTATATTATGAAACCCTCCGTCTTTTAGACAGGCTCTTAGACGGAGGGTTCTTATCGGTGAATTTAGAGCGTATCTGAAAGCTAAAATATACACAAATTAACAATAGTTATAGAGTTTTCAGATACGCTCTAGTGTGATTTTTGATTTTTTTGACTAGACTTCTTTCGAAACTTCATATTGATATAAGTATTGTTATAAAAAATATTTTATGGTTTCGAAAGAAGTCTGCTATAAGGAATTTATTGTTATGAATAACTTGGTTGAAACAACGGAAAAATTAAAAATAAAGAGGATAATATTGGCGTTTATCCCCTTTATTTTAATTATAATATATTTATTTGTAAAAGAAAATTTAAATGAAATTGTTAATTCACTTCCAAAATGTTTTATTTTATCAAATTTTGGTATATATTGCCCTGGATGCGGTAATACTCGATGTATTGCCGCTTTGATAAATCTTGACATATTATCCGCTGTAAGGTACAATCCTTTTATGTTTGGAGTTATTTTTTGCGCTGTTTTATGTTACATTGAGCGTTTCGCTGATGTGTTTTTTCGTAAAAATGTTTTGTTAATTCCTAGAAAGCCTGTTTTTTGGGTTATAGTTACTGTTTTATTGGTTATTTTTTATGTATTGAGAATGTTTTTTGAGTTTTTAAGATAAACTTAGAGCGTATCTGAAAACTATCATAAGTTATCTGTTGTATATACAAAATATCCAAAAAATTATTAAAAAATAAACGAAAACGATTCAATTTCGTTTTATTTTTTATAATTTTTTGTGCATATTTTAGTTTTCAGATACGCTCTAGCGTAATTTTTAGAGAAAGAAGAATTATAATGAGTAAAAAAACAAAAGCTATACTATTTATAATTTCGGCGGCGTTTTTTTTCGCTTTGATGAACACTTTTGTCAGACTTTCCGGTGATTTGCCGTCAATTCAGAAAAGCTTTTTCAGAAATTTTATAGCCCTTATTGTTGCCTTTGGAATTTTGAGAAAAAGCGGTATTGGATTTAAGCCAAAAAAGAAAAATATAAAACTTTTGATACTTCGCTCGACTTTGGGTACTATGGGGATTTTGGGCAATTTTTACGCTGTTGACCATATGAGCCTTGCGGACGCGTCTATGATTCAAAAGCTCTCACCTTTTCTTGTTATAATTTTTTCTTTTTTATTTTTAAAAGAGAAAGTTAAGCTTTATCAAATTATTTGTGTGATTGGAGCTTTTTTTGGAAGTCTTTTTGTTATTAAACCGGGCGCTGACATTGATATTATTCCGGCTCTTGTCGGACTTTTGGGCGCTGTTGGCGCGGGGTCGGCTTATACAGCTGTTAGAGCTCTCAGCAATAATGGTGAGAAAGGCCCTGTGATTGTGTTTTTTTTCTCGGCTTTTTCTTGCCTTGTGACTTTGCCATATATATTGTTCGCTTATGAGCCTATGAGCTTTAATCAGATTATTATGCTGCTTTTCGCGGGGTTTGCCGCGGCGGGAGGTCAGTTTTCTGTTACCGCGGCTTATAGTTACGCTCCGGCTAAAGAAATTTCTGTATATGATTATTCTCAGGTTATTTTTGCCGCTGTTTTTGGTTTTGTGGTTGCCGGGGAATTGCCGGATATGTATAGTGTAATTGGTTATGTTATAATTTGTTCTATTTCTGTTATTATGTTTATTTTGAATAACAGACAGAAAAATTGATAATATAAAACTATAGCAATCCAACCTAAAAATAATTTTTAGCTCATCTCCTTTTGTTCATTTTTTAATTGAATTGCTATAAAAATGGATAATATAGGGTTCTTAACCATATTATAAATGAATAGATATATATATATAATCTTTAGGATGTGTCTGTGTGTCGATAATTGTGGGAATAACCCATTCTTTTGAGGATAATTTTGTAAAATTAGGTTTGAGTTACTTGAAAGCTGTTTCTCAGTTTGGAGCGACCGCTCTTGTGATTTCTTATACAGAAAATGTTGATGATATATTGAATTTGACTGATGGCGTGATTTTATCCGGCGGCGGTGATTTGAGCGAGTGTGTTTTGTCGGAAAAACTTGACCCAAAGGCAAGAGACGTTTATCCTAAAAGAGATATTTTTGAGGCGGAGCTTTGCAGAAAAGCTTTTGATAGGAATATACCTGTTTTTGGGATATGCAGGGGTATTCAAATTATGAATGTCGCTCTTGGAGGCAAAATTAATCAGCACATAGCTGGACATACGGAAGAATATTCTATAGGTTCGGATAATAATATTCCTATTGTTCATAAAATTTTAATAGATAGGGAAAGTTTTTTATACAAAGTCACAAAGTTTGAACGCGCGGAGGTTAATTCTTTCCATCATCAATGTGTTTCGGAAATTTCTCCGGAGTTGAGTGTTTGCGCTAGAAGTGATGATTATGTTGTTGAGGCTGTTGAGTGTAAAAAAAGAAAGTTTTTTCTTGGTGTTCAATGGCATCCGGAAAAAATGATGGACTCTTTTTCAAAAAAGATTTTTGAGGCGTTTGTAAATGCCTGTAAAAAATAAAATCCTCCTAAAAGGGGGATTTTTATGTACAGAGGCGCTAATGGAAAATAAGCGGAAAAATGATGGCGCCTCGCGTATGTGAGCGGAAAATTAGGGCGTATCTGAAAACTCATTTTACTATACAAAATGCCTAAATCCGCCATAGCATTATCAAGAAAATCTTGACTTAGGCTCCGGCTAAGCCCGCGATTCCCTTTCCTCGCTATGACAAACTTATTCAATTTGTATATCTCAAAGCAGTTTTCAGATACGCCCTAAAAAAGAGGTCTTTTATTCGGTTTTATTACAAGCTGTTAACATTATTTCAACAGTGCAGCCTTGTTTGATATTGTTGAAAATATTGAAAGTTCCGTTGTGTTCCTCTATTATTTTTTTGCATATTGAAATTCCAAGTCCGCTTCCGCCGACTTTTGTCGTGAAAAACGGTGTTCCGATTTCTTCTTCGAGCTCGGCGGCTATTCCTATGCCATTATCGATGATTTTTATTGTGATTTCACTGTTTTCTTTTGATATGGAGGTTTTTATAATTCCTTTGTCCTTAATTGCCTCAACCGCGTTTTTGTAAATGTTGAAAAAAACAATACATATTTTTGAGTATTCGCCGAATATTTTTATATCCTCATCAGAACAGATTAACTCAAACTTGATATCTTTTCCCTCATATGGAGTGTTAAATTCCTCGATAACTTCTGATATTAGGTCGTATATAAAAATTATTTCTTTTTCTGAGTTTGAGATGGGTTTTGTTAATTTTATAAATTCCATTACGACGTTATTTATCTTTTGAAGTTCTTTTTTTATTATTCCATAATTTTTCTCATAAAGTCCGCTGGTGTCGCTTGTTTGCATATATTCGATATTTGCTTTTATCAGAGAAACGGGATTTTTTACTTCATGCGCGAATTCAGCCGTTAGCTGTTCAAAATTTTGTTTATTGTAAAAATCCATAAAAAAGTTACCTCCTATGGAAACATTATCCTTTTATTGGTGTTTCCTTTAAACTTCATTTAATTCTTTGCCTTTATGGAAGTTTTATTTCCATTCCATAATAAATTTTATCAGGATTGTCAAGGTCATTTTTTTCCATAATCTCAGCTACTTTTTTGTTTGTTCCATAAAATCTGATGCTTATACTTGATAAACTGTCGCCGGATTCAATCTTGTATGTTTTTGGCGTTGTCTCATTTGTGCTTTTTTGTTGTTCTGTTTTTTGAGTGTTTTTTGATTTTTCCGTTTGAGTCGGTTTTTCCGTTTGAGTTGGTTTTTCCGCTTGAGTTGGTTTTTCTGTCTGAGTTGGTTTTTCCGCTTGAGTTGGTTTTTCTGTTATGGTGCTTTTTTCCGTTTGAGTTTCTTTACCCGTTTCGATTGTTTGGATTTGCTGTTCTTTTTCTTTGGTTTCTTTTACGCTGCTGCTTGAATCGGCAAAAACGTTCTGTACATTTCCCTCTTTTATTGTATTTACAAGATATGTATATGAATTGTCTATTGCCGCTACTTGTTTTTCAACATTGTTAATTCTATCATCGTTTTTTATTATGCTTGCTCCCATAACAAAACAGGCGCAAAATAAAACCGCGCTTAGTGTTCCGAGAAAATTTACAAGCCGTTTTTGTTCTGTGACAATTTTCCCTTTTTGGCGGATTGTTCTTGGTTTCGCGACTCTTTCTTTTGTTGTTCTTTCTTTTGAGGGTCTGTCTCTTGAACCTCTGTCTCTTGAGAGACTATTTCTTATTTTTTCAACGGTTGTGTCTGTTATTTCATTTTCAAAGTTTTCTGATTGAATAGAGCTGTCAAGATTATCAGGATTTTCGGAATGCTCGGCTTCTTTTGGTTTTGTAAGACGGTTTTGAAGCATATATTCGTGCATACCCTCGTTTTTATCGTAGTAGATAAAATACCCTCGTACTTGTTCCAGTCCGCCCATAACCTCATTTTTACAAAAGAATCCGTTTACTCTCTCTAAGGGGTCGTATATAAACAGAACATTATAATATTTTTTGAAGTTATTTTCGTGGTAGTTAATTAAGTTGCTGTTTAAAAAGTCACCGTAGCCCGGCTGTATGTATATCCAGCCAAGTATCTCATCGCCCAAAAAATATTGCCGCATTTGTTCTTTTATATACGCTTCGCTTTTTTCTGTCAGAATTCTCATTCCAGCTTTATTTTTACTGTATTTTCCTTGAATGATTCCATTTATAAATAAAATATCCTCATTCTCAAAGACCTCTTTTTTTCCGGTCAGTATTCCGATTTTTTCGTCGCATTCCTCAAAAGACGCGTATTGCTGAATATAAGTATAAACATAATCCTCAACATATATTTTCATTCCTTGAGATATGCTTCCGACCTGCTTTATATTTGTTGGAAGCTTAGGTCTTTTTTCTTCACGCATATTTTACACCTCCGTAGAATATAATAAGTTGGGAAACGCTATTTTCCTTACAGCAATTCAAAAATAAACAGACTTCTTTCGAAACTTTATTATTGATACAAATATTTTTTTGTTGGATTGGCATAATTTTGCGGTTTTGAAAGAAGTCTAATGTAGGAAAGAAAAAAATATTTTATTCTTTCTTTACCGGAATTTGCGTAAGAAAGGTATTTTTATTGGCGTTTCTTTTGTTTTATCAAAAACATAATAGCATATACTTTTTGTAGTTTTTGCAAATATAAGTCGAGAGATTTTATTTTTTATTTTCCACATTATAACATAATTTCCAAATAAATGCAAGTATTTTACATTTATTCTAAATTTTAACATAATATCTACAATTTTTATAAAATTAATAAAAACAAGAAGTTTACATAAGAGTATAATTTTTACAGTAAGGGGTTAAAATATTGTAATAATTGCCGTAATCGCATAGTTTCCAAAGAAATATAATATTTAAAGGAGAATTGAAATGAGCGGACTTTATGTAAACTCGAGAGCTAAAACAGCTTTATTTGATTTTAAATACGCTTTGAAAAATATTCTTAAAGATATTTTTTTGTCATCACAAGAAAAAAGGGAAATTGTGATTTTATGTATTGGAACAGATAAAGCCACGGGTGATAGTCTTGGCCCATTAATTGGGTATAAGCTTAATAAACTTCCAAAAAAAGAAAATGTTAAAATATATGGTACCCTAAGAAATCCTGTTCATGCTGTAAATCTTTCAAGAACTATAGATGAGATATATTCCACAAACGAAAATCCTCTTATAATAGCTATTGACGCCTCACTTGGAAAAACAGAACATATTGGATATATTACTGTCGGAAAGGGCTCTCTTCGTCCCGGCGCCGGTGTTAAAAAGGATTTGGGTGAGATTGGCGATATTTTTATAACGGGTATTGTTAATTTAAATGGTTTTCTTGAGATTTCATTGCTTCAGAATACTCGTTTGTCTGTTGTTATGGATATTGCCGATATTATAACCACGGGGTTATGGGCGACTTTGTGATAGAGCCAGGTGCCGCCGGCTATAATAAAATTTGGTTTTTATGAGAAATTCCATTTATGTGTAGATTTTTTTTTGAAAGGGTGTTATAATGTATTTGTAAAATTTTTTTGATTTTTGAGAGTGAGGTTTGTTTGAAATGAAAAAACTTAATCTGCTTTATACGGGTAAGGCAAAGAAAGTTTACGCTACTGAAGACCCCAATTATTGTATCTTTGAGTATAAAGATGACGCTACGGCTTTTAACGGTCAAAAGGTCGGTTTTTTTGACGGTAAGGGGATGATTAATAATAAAGTCGCTAACGCTATCTTTAAGCTTCTTGAAAACGATGGTATTAAAACGCATTTTGTTGAGGAATTAAGTGAGAGAGAATCGCTTGTTAAAAAAGTTGATATTATTCCTCTTGAGGTTATTATCAGAAATATATCGGCTGGAAGCTTTTGTAAAAGGTATGGCGCTAAGGAGGGTATTGTCTTTGATAAGCCGACTGTTGAGTTTAGTTATAAAAACGATGAGCTGGGCGACCCTCTTATAAATTCTTATCACGCTGTAGCTTTGGGTATCGCTGACAGAAATGATATTGACCAAATTGTTAAGAGCGCTTTCGCTATTAATGACTCCCTTAAAAAAATCTTTATTAAAATGGATATTAAATTGGTTGATTTTAAACTTGAGTTTGGTAAGGACAGCGGAGGAAATATTGTTCTCGCTGATGAGATTTCTCCTGATACCTGCCGGCTTTGGGACGCTGAGACTAATAAGAAATTGGATAAGGACAGATTTAGGTTTGATATGGGAGAGTTTAGTGATGTTTATTTTGAGGTTTGGAACAGGCTTAAAGAATGTTACGGTGAAATTTAAGGAGGTAACTTATGTCTAAATTGCGCGAGGAATGCGGTGTGTTTGGAATCTGGGACCCTGACGGACGCTGTGCTGACACGACTTATTATGGCCTTGTCGCTCTTCAGCATAGAGGTCAGGAGGGATGCGGTATTGCCGTTAATTTGAATCGTGAAATCTCACATTATAAAGATGTTGGGCTTGTCAATGAGGTCTTTAATGAGGAAATCCTTCGGAAACTTCCAGGGAATATGGCTGTCGGACACGTTAGATACTCGACAGCCGGGGGAAGTCTTCGCGAGAATGTTCAGCCTCTTGTTCTTCGATATGTTAAAGGGTCTCTCGCTCTTTCTCATAACGGTAATATTGTTAATACCGCTGAGCTTAGAAAACAGCTTGAGAAAAACGGCGCTATTTTTCAGACTACAGCGGATACGGAGATTATCGCTTATCTTATCGCTAAGGAACGTCTTAATACTTCTTCTATTGAGGGTGCCGTTAAAAATGTTATGAAAATGCTTAAGGGGGCTTTCTCTCTTATTGTTATGAGCCCTAATAAGCTTATAGCTGTTCGTGACCCTTGGGGCTTTCGTCCTCTTTGTATGGGAAAGAGAGGAAACGCTGTTGTTTTCGCTTCTGAAAGCTGTGCTTTTGATTCTATTGACGCGAGGTTTGAGAGAAATCTTGAGCCCGGGGAAATTGTTGTTTTGGAAGACGGGAATATAAGAACTGATAAAGAACTCTGCGGAAAGTATAAATCCAGTTTGTGTATTTTTGAGCATATTTATTTTTCAAGACCTGACAGCTTTGTTGACGGACAAGTTGTTCACGACGCCAGAAAAAGGGCCGGCGCTCTTCTTGCGGAACAATCTCAGACAGAAGCTGATATTGTCGTTGGGGTTCCTGATTCGGGACTCAGCGCCGCCGCCGGTTATGCGGAGTATTCCGGACTGCCTAATGAAATGGGCTTTATTAAAAACAAATATATTGGACGTACTTTTATAAAACCTAAGCAATCCAGCAGGGAAATCGCTGTTAAAATGAAGCTTAACGTACTTAAAAGCGCTGTTGATGGAAAACGTGTTATTATGGTTGATGATAGTATTGTTAGGGGAACAACAAGCGGAAGAATTGTTAAAATGCTTAGGGAAGCCGGCGCTGTGGAGGTTCATGTTAAGATATCGGCTCCGCCGTTTACTTGGCCTTGTTTCTTTGGTACGGATATTCCATCCAGAGACGAGCTTATCGCTAATCATAAAACTATTGATGAAATCGCCAGCGCTATCGGCGCTGACAGTCTTGATTATTTGAGTATTGAAAATCTTCATAAAATTGCCCCTGACTCCAAGTGTTCTTTTTGTGACGCTTGTTTTACGGGAGATTATCCTGTTAATGTGAAACATTTGTTATGATTATTGGTTTTTATCTTATTTTTCTTTTTGAAAGAAATTTTGCTGTGAGGGTGAAGCCTTGGAAATTGCCGGTAATTTTGATTTTTTAATATATAGGGTAAATGACAAAAGTATTTGTCACTTACTGTATAATACCATATGAAAGGAATTTTTTTGATGAGAGATGTTTATGAAAGTCCTCTTAATTCGAGGTACGCCGGGAAAGAGATGAAAGAACTTTTTTCTCCTGACAGAAAGTTTAAAACTTGGAGAAAGCTCTGGATTGCGCTCGCTCAGGCGGAAAAGGAACTTGGACTTAATATTACTGATGAACAAATTGATGAACTTATTAAATTTAAAGACGATATTAATTATGACGTCGCTGAGGAAAGAGAAAAGGCTGTTCGCCACGATGTTATGGCGCATATTTTCGCTTATGGGGCTCAGTGCCCCAAAGCTAAACCTATTATACATCTTGGTGCCACAAGCTGCTATGTTGGGGATAATACTGATATTATTATTATGACTGAAGCTATGAAAATTATTCGGGCTAAAGTCCTTTCTGTTATTTCTAAACTCGCTGATTTCGCTATGGAATACAAAGATATGCCTACATTGGGATTTACTCATTTTCAGGCGGCTCAGCTCACTACTGTTGGAAAAAGAGCGACACTTTGGATTCAGGACCTTATGATGGACCTTGAAAGTATTGATTTTTGTCTTGAAAGTGTTAAACTTCTTGGCTCTAAAGGTACTACCGGTACACAAGCCAGTTTTATGGAGCTCTTTGACAATGACGAGGAAAAGGTTAAGAAACTTGACGCGATTATCGCTCAGAAACTTGGCTTTAAAGGTGTTTTTCCCGTTTCGGGGCAAACTTATTCAAGAAAACTTGACAGTATTTTCGCTAATACTTTGTCGGGAATTGCCCAAAGCTGTACAAAGTTTTCAAATGATATGCGTCTTTTGCAACATCTTAAGGAAATGGAAGAACCTTTTGAGAAAGAACAGGTGGGTTCTTCAGCTATGGCTTATAAAAGAAATCCTATGCGCTCTGAAAGAATCGCGGGGCTTGCCAGATATATTATGACGGATGTTCTTAATCCGGCGTTTACCGCCGCCACTCAATGGTTTGAGAGGACTCTTGACGATTCCTCAAATAAAAGAATCGCTGTTCCTGAGGCGTTTTTGGCGACAGACGCTATTCTTAACATATATATTAACGTTGTTGATAACATTGTTGTTTATCCTAAAGTTATTGAGAAACATATTATGGAAGAGCTTCCTTTTATGGCTACGGAAAATATTATGATGGACGCTGTTAAACTTGGCGGTGACCGTCAGGAACTTCATGAGAAAATCAGAACTCATTCTATGGAGGCGGCTAAGGTGGTTAAAGTTGAGGGCGGTAAAAATGACCTTATTGAGAGAATTGTAAATGACCCCGCTTTTGGTCTTACAATTAATGATATTAATAAAATACTTGCCCCAAAAAATTTTATTGGACGAGCTTCGGGGCAGGTTAGGGAATATATTGAACAGCAAGTCGCGCCTGTTGTTGAGGCGAATAAAAATGTTTTAATCGGTCATTCTGAATTGACCGTATAGGAGGAATTTATAATGGTTAAAGCTATTGTTGGCGCTAATTGGGGCGATGAGGGCAAAGGTAAAATTACCGATATGTGCGCCGCTGAATCTGATATTGTTGTTAGATTTCAGGGCGGAAGCAACGCCGGTCACACTATTATTAACGATAAAGGTAAGTTTGCTCTCCATCAGCTTCCCTCGGGGATTTTTCATGAGAATATTTTGAATATTATCGCTAACGGCGTTGCCCTTAATATCGACTATCTTATGAAAGAAATTGAGACGGTTAAAAATGCCGGTGTTGAGTTTAAACTTCTTATCTCTGAAAGAGCTCAGGTTCTTCTTCCGCATCATGTTCTCCTTGACGAATATGAGGAAGAAAGACTTGGAGATAAAAAATTTGGCTCTACCAAATCGGGTATCGCCCCTTTTTACTCTGATAAATATTCTAAGGTCGGTATTCAAGTTTGGGAGTTGTATCATAAAGACCGTTTGAAAGAAAAGCTTAAGGGAATCTATGAAAAAATTAATGTTCAGTTTAAATATCTTTATAAAAAACCTGAAATTGATTATAATGAGGTTTTTGATATTTTATGCGGATACGCTGACGCCATTAAAGATAATGTCGCTGATACAGCGGGTATTTTGAGAAAGGCTATTAAAGAGGGTAAAAATATTCTTCTTGAGGGTCAGCTTGGCGCTCTTAAAGATACGGACCACGGTATTTATCCTTATGTCACAAGTTCATCAACTCTTGCCGGATATGCCTCTGTCGGCGCTGGTGTGCCCCCTCACGCTATTGAGAATATTACCGTTATTACAAAGGCTTATTCCAGCGCTGTTGGAGAGGGACCTTTTGTTTCTGAGATTTTTGGTGAAGAGGCGGATGAGCTTAGAAAAAAAGGCGGTGACAATGGGGAGTTCGGTGCTACTACGGGAAGACCTCGAAGAGTTGGATATTTTGACGCTGTCGCTACCCGTTATGGCTGTGAGGTTCAGGGCGCGACTGAGGTTGTTATGACTTGTCTTGATGTTTTGGGTTATCTTGATGAAATTAAAGTTTGTACGGGATATGAACTTGACGGAAAAGAATATAAAAACTTTCTTACCACTGAATACTTATATCAGGCTAAGCCTATTTATACAACTTTAAAAGGCTGGAATTGTGATATAAGAGGAATTGATTCTTTTGATAAGCTTCCAAAAGAGGCAAAAGATTATGTTGATTTTATTGAGAAAGAAATAGGGGTTAAAATTTCTATGGTATCAAATGGCCCCAAAAGAGAGGAAATTCTTATTAGAGAAAAATAAAATTAATTGTGCTTTTGCGCGCCAAAAGCACCAAAAGCGCCGGGGGTTTCGATTAAATGTCATTCATATAAAGTTATA
Organism: uncultured Eubacteriales bacterium; assembly: GCA_949738935.1. Taxonomy (GTDB): domain Bacteria; phylum Bacillota; class Clostridia; order Lachnospirales; family CAG-274; genus MGBC114079. The sequence continues at coordinate 12,919 of CATJCJ010000353.1, forward strand.
TTAACATAAAATATATGAGTTGGCATTATCCATATTTGAGGTATATCATATTTATATACCATATATAAGGTTAGATGATAAAAGTATTAACTTTATATAATAAGGATTTTTCAGCGAAACGATAGTTTCGCTTTAAAGTTTTTGCCTCGCTTTTTTCAAAAAGCGAGTGGAGTTTGAGGCAAAGCCTCAAGATTTTTTCTTTAATATGAGATAGAAGCCCACGGTCTTAGAACCCTGTCTAAAATCTAAAAAAAGCCTGTCTAAAAACAAAATATACACAAAAAGTCAGCGAAAATAAAATCATTTCGGAGCGTAATGATATTATTTTCACTAATTTTTTGGATATTTTAATAGTTTTTAGACAGGCTCTTAATATATTTTTAATTTTTTTTGAAAGAATGACAAAAATTACTTGCAAAATTTTTGAGTTTGTATTAAAATTCTATTGCGGAACAATTGCGTCGGAAACTTCTGGGTTTGAGTGTAAAGAGAAGAGTGTGGGCGGCGGGGTTGTTTCTTAAAGATAAACTTTGTAACTTAAAGATAAAAGGAGGATGACTTTGATGTCATATGTTGATGAGGTAATTGACGCTGTTGTTCGTAAAAATCCAAGTGAACCTGAGTTTCATCAGGCTGTTAAAGAGGTTTTGGAATCTTTGAGAGCTGTTGTTGAGGCTAATGAGGAAAAATTCAGAAAAGACGCTCTTCTTGAAAGATTGGTTGAGCCTGAAAGACAAATTAAATTTAGGGTGCCTTGGGTTGACGATAAAGGACAAGTTCAGGTTAATACAGGTTATAGAGTTCAGTTTAACAGCGCTATTGGACCTTATAAGGGTGGTTTGAGACTTCACCCGTCTGTTAATCTTGGTATTATTAAGTTTTTGGGATTTGAGCAAATCTTTAAAAATTCTTTGACAGGTCTTCCTATTGGCGGAGGTAAAGGCGGTTCTGATTTTGATCCTAAGGGTAAATCGGATAGAGAGGTTATGGCTTTTTGTCAGAGCTTTATGACTGAATTGTGCAAATATATTGGCGCTGATACTGATGTCCCTGCCGGTGATATCGGAACAGGCGCGAGAGAAATCGGTTATATGTTTGGTCAATATAAACGTATAAAAGGCGTTTATGAGGGAGTTTTGACAGGAAAAGGTCTTTCTTACGGCGGTTCTTTGGCTAGAACTGAGGCTACAGGATATGGTTTATTGTACTTAACTGACGAAATGCTTAAATGCAATGGTCATGATATTAAAGGTAAGGTTGTTTGTGTTTCCGGCTCTGGCAATGTGGCTATTTACGCTACGCAGAAAGCACAGCAGCTTGGCGCTAAAGTTGTTACTGTTTCTGATTCCACAGGCTGGGTTTATGACCCTGAGGGTATTGATGTTGAGCTTCTTAAAGAGGTTAAAGAAGTTAAGAGAGCCAGACTTACTGAATACGCTTCAGCCAGAAAAAGCGCTGAGTATCACGAAGGCAGGGGTGTTTGGTCTGTTAAATGTGATATCGCTCTTCCTTGCGCTACTCAAAATGAGTTGAATATTGATGACGCTAAGGCTTTGGTTGCTAATGGCTGTATCGCTGTCGCTGAGGGGGCTAATATGCCTACTACTCTTGATGCTACAGAGTATCTTCAGCAAAATAAAGTTCTTTTCGCGCCGGGTAAAGCCGCTAATGCCGGCGGTGTGGCAACTTCCGCTCTTGAGATGAGCCAAAACAGCGAGAGACTTAGCTGGTCTTTTGAGGAAGTTGATTCTAAACTTAAAAATATTATGGTTTCTATTTTCCATAATCTTGATGACGCGGCTAAACGTTATAACGCTGATGGTAATTATGTTGTCGGCGCTAATATCGCCGGATTTGAGAAAGTTGTTGACGCTATGACAGCGCAGGGCGTTTGCTGATTTGAGGAAACTCTGATTAATTAGATATAAAAGTAACAATCCTATGATTTTTTGTGGGATTGTTATTTTTTTAGATTTTAGACAGATTCTAAAAAGAAATCAGCTGAAATGGTTGTAGAAGAAAAAGGGGATTATCTGCTTGTGGTAAATGAGTTACTTGTACAAAACCAAAAATTGGAGCAATGCACCCGAAAAGAATTTAACGAAAGAAGAATAGAAAAGAGGACAGCCTATACAACAACTAAAATGGATTGGCTTCAGGGAAAAGAAAAATGTAAAAAGTTATCAACAATAGGCGCGATTTATACAGAGTTTACAAAGAACGGGGAAACCAGTAGAGAATGGCATTATTATATATCAAGTCGGAAACTTAAGCCTGAGGAATTATTAAAACACGCAAGATTGGAGCAGGCGGCAGAAAGTATGCACTGGTTGTTAGATGTTCATTTTCAAGAAGATAAAACAAAAGTTTGGGATATGAATGTACAGCAGAATTTGAATATAATGAGGAAAACAGCACTAAATTTAGCAAGAGAATATAAAAACCGCTTTGAGCCTAGAAAGGCAATAAGCGGTATATTGAAATGCAATTTATTTGATGTAAAGAATTTAGTGAAGTTCATCGCTGTTTTATTGCGTTGATTGATGTTACAGTTTTGTTGCCAAATTAGATTTACGTGTATTGTTTTTACGCAAATCAATTTTTAAAAATTATTAGAGCGTATCTGAAAACTAAAATTTGCACAAAAACAGAAATTAAGCTATGATAAATAAAAAATAAGCGGAGGATAAATAATGTCAAATAGAAGATACGAAATCAGCGATGAACAATGAGAGCAAATAAAAGATATGTTTCCAAAAGCAAAAACCGGAAGACCACCAAAAGATAATAGAGTTATATTTAACGCTATATTATGATTTGCGAGAAGCGGCGCAGCATGGGCAGACATACCTGAACGATATGGACCTTATCAGACTGTTTACAGTCGTTTTTGTAAATGGCGTGACGATGTTACTCTTTTGCGCATTTTTAAAGCTTTAAATGAAGACGCCGATTTTGAAAATCTTAGTATTGACAGTACATTTGTAAAAGCTCACCCGCAAAGTACGGGTGCAAAAAAAGGGCTTTAAATGCTGATGAAAATCAGTTTATTGGAATTAGCCGGGGAGGTAAAACAACTAAAGTTCACGCTGTTGTTGATGGTTTAGGCAATCCCATACATTTTATATGCAGTAAGGGAGAAGTATCTGATTCTTCTGTTGCTGTCGATTTATTATCAGATTAAATATTTATGGAAGTAATATACTTGCTGATAAAGCTTATAGAACAGCTGAAATTTGTGAATACATTGAAAGTCAAAATTCAAAATATACAATTCCTCCTAAAAATAATTCTATTAATCCTTGGTATTGTGATTTCTGGCTTTATAAAGAACGCCACTTAATTGAATGTTTTTTTAATAAACTCAAAGCTTTCAGACGAATTGCTGCACGATATGATAAATTAGCAGCTTCTTTTTTAGCTTTTATTTATGTTCCTTCTATTTCTATTTTATCTAAATAGCACAACTTTTTAGAGTTTTTAGATACACTCTAAATATTTACAATATTTTTTTGTTAAAAATACTGGTTGGGCGCTGCCCAAACCCGTCCGCTTTTTTGAAAAAAATCGGAGCAAAAAACTTTATTCCAGCTTTGCCAGACAAAAATTGATTTGTGTGGTATTGTTTTATAAAGTTATTGCGTTTAGTTCTAATTTGTGATATAATATAAATGAAATTAGAGTTTAAACATTTTTAAAAATTTCGGCTGTATAATCTGTTTTTAACAGATTATACAGCCGAAATTTTTATTTCGGTAAGTTTGCTTAATTTTTATTATTTAATTTATAACTTTTGAGTATTCGAACAAAATTTATATTTATATGTTATGTGTTTAATTTTTGTTGTTCACTTATTACAGTAATTCAACAAAAGAATAACCACCCAAACATGGCCGTTTTATGAATTATTATAAAATTGTAAAATTCCGTTAAAATCCTCGAATGTGATATAATAACTATGAGATAATAGAATGTGAGAGAAAAATTAGAATCAATTTTTTCAATAACAGAGAATACAAGATGTCAATGTGACATAACTTATAGGCTGACAGATGTGTTAATTTTTGTAATGTGTGCGGTTTTATGTAGTGTATAGCAAAACTGACTGATATAGTGGAATTTATAAAGGAAAGAACTGATTTTTTTGAAAAGAATTTTGGCATTACCCATCCCCTCAACAGCAGTCATAAGCAGAACAATGAGCATAATGGATGCGGATATAATAGGTCATTGTATTGTTGAAATAATGAAAGAGTTATATGGAACAAAGGGGAAAATAATCGCGGTAAATGACAAAGTTATTAAGAGCACAGAAAAAATGAGTAATTACAATAAACCAATCCATATAATGACAGAATATCTAACCAAAAACGGTATAAGTCTCGGATAGCTTGCAGTTGATGAAAAAACAAATGAGATTTCCTGTATGAGAGAATTATTAAATATAATATATATAAATGGAAGATAATAACAGAAGATGTAATGCATTGTCAAAAAGAAATAAAAAAAATAATTGCTAATAAAGGATATTATGTAATTCAGATAAAGGGGGAATCAGGGAAATACATCAGAAGATATAAAGCTGATGTTTGAAGATATAAAAGAAAGCAATTCTAAAATAGATAAAGAAAAATTTAAAGATACGAAACTACGGAAAAAGAACATGGCAGAATAGAGAGATGAATATGTCGAGTAATCAAAGATAATTCATGGTTTTATGGTAAAGAAGAATGAGAAGGCTTGAAAAGTATATTTTGTGTAGAAAGAATTGTTGGAAAAAGGGTAAAATAAGTTACAATGAAAACTGCTATTTAAGTAGCCTTGAACCTAATGCGGAAAAATTATTAAAAATAGCAAGAGGACACTTGAAAGTAAAAAGTATGCATTGGCTGCTTGGTGTTGTAATGAATGAAGATATCAGAGAAATACAATCCTAAAATGGGCAAAAAGCTATAAATGTATTCAGTAAACTTGCATTATCTATACATAAAAATTATATAGCAAATTTACTGCAAAAAACAAAACCTACAATAAAAAGAAATATGCTTAAACGCTTGCCTAATACTATAGTAATCCAACTTAAAAATAAACAAGTTCGACGGCTAAAATTTGTTTTCGCCGCGTTACTGTTAGTCGGCATAGGCATTCGATTATGCTTTCTTTCCGGCGACTTGCGAAAATAAATTTTATCTTGTCTCCTTTTGTTCATTTTTAAATTGGATTGTTACAAAAATCTTGAACTGATGCTGGGTTCTTTATAATATTTGCAACATTTTGTGGAAATAGACGTTCTACTCAAGAAATATTTCTTGGCAGATGATGTAAGATAGATACAGAGGTGATAAAAATGCTTAGTAATGAAGAAAGAAAATTATTAGCGAAAGCACACAAAAAAGGATACAAATCTAAAGAGCTGTCAGAAATTTTTAATATAAGGATAAACAGTGTTAATATATAATAAGACAGAAAAAAGAGCAGATTCATATGAATTTAAAACACATAACAGTGTGAGAAAATGAATTTTTGCTGAAACTGATTTAAAAAATATTTCTGAATTTATTGACTGAAAGCATGATATAACAATTAATGAAATAATTAAAAAACTTAATCTTAAAGCTGTAAACGAAACAGTGAGAAAAACAGTTATAAAAACGAGATATATACAAGAAAAAATCTTTGCACGCTTATGAACGTGAATGTCCCCAATGTAACTGAAAAAAAGAATTTTGGGCTGAATAATTGCCGTACTATGATAAAAATAATTTAGTGTTTTTGATGAAAGCGGTATAAATATAAATTTAACAATAATTTACAAACATTTTGCCGGCAGAAGTCTTTGTGCTGATGAAGTGCCTTTAAACAAAAAAATACAACAATTTTATCTTCAGTAAAATTAAACGAAGAGATTGTATATACGATATATTCGGGAGGATGGACAAAGACAAGCCTATTAATTATCTTAAAAATGTACTTGCTTCGGCTCTTCATGAGAAAGATATTGTAATTATGGATACTAATGCGGACTTATTACGCAAAAGGAAGATAGGGAAACTATTGAATATTTAAAAATAAATGTAATTTATTTAACGTTTTATAGTAATAATTTTAATCCTATTGAGAATATGTGCTTCAAAATAGAGTCTGTTTTAAAAAATTATATTAAACGACAAAATCATTTTTCGAGCTGATTGAGTATATTTTCTGTATATTTTGATATTTACTGTAGGTTGATAGTGTTCACGATATTGTGATTTATTGATTGGGAGGATTTTTGTGAATGATGTTTTTTGTAAAGTTATTTTTTGAGTTTTTGAATTAGTATTCCCTTAATACTTTGTTGGATTTTGCTATTTAAGGAAGTTTGATTAGATAGAGGCTTTTTATAGTCAACTATAGTAATTACACTTTAGATATAACAAAAAAATGTTTTACGAGTGCGTAAGCACTGCTGGGCGATAAGCGAATTGCAAAGCAATTCGTAGACTATGTAAGTAAAATAATTTTTTGTAACTTTCAAAGTGTATTTACTATAATTTAAGGTGATATTATCCGATTATAATTTTACAGTTTTTATTGATATTTCATATCATGATGTCAAAATCTATTGTGGGTTGGATTATTATAAAATTCTTTTCTTTGAATGTAAAGAAAACATTAACAAATTATTTTTATTGCTTTTTGTAAAAGTTTTATTAATATATCATATTAAATATGTTTTCTTAAATATTCAGGTTTGCCTTAATATAGTAATTACACTTTAGATATAACAAAAAAATATTTTACGAGTGCGTAAGCGCTGCTGGGCGGTAAGCGAATTGCGAAGCAATTTGCAGCCCGTGCAAGTAAAATAAATTTTTTTATAACCTTTAAAGTGTAATTACTATACACGCTTCCTTAATATGTGTAAGTTGTTTTAGTATTGTTTTGGAGGTATTTATTATGAATGAAATTGAAAGTAAAAATAAAATTAAACATATTCTTTGCATTTGGGGAAGCGCTGATTTGATTTGCAAGGAAAAAAGAGAACGAGTTTTTGAACTTAAAAAACTTTGTGATGAGGCTGGCGATATTAAAAGTTTTATTGTTAGTGATATTTCTAGGAACGGTAATTATTCCTCTCATATTGAGAATTCTGTTATTAAAACTATTGATGTGTACGAAAAAACTATTTTTAAACTTGAACAGGATATTAATTATATATTGGGCATAAAGGCTCTTATTGACAGCAGAGTCTCTTTTCTTAAAAGAGATGAAAAAAAGATTATTACTCTGCGATATAAAGATGGTCTTAGCTGGGATTATATCCCGGATATTATTCATAAAAGTAGAATGCAGTGTTTTAGAATTCATAATAATGTTATTCGTAAGTTGAATGATGATATTACTCTTGATATTTATAAGGAACTTGAGAAAATATCTTAGAACGGGGATATTAAATATCCTCGGAAACAGATAAAAATGCCATCTAAGAACCTGTTTAAAATCTAAAAAAGCCTTTCTAAAAACAAAATATACACAAAAAATCAGCGAAAATAAAATCATTTTGGAGCGTAATGATATTATTTTCACTGATTTTTTTGGATATTTTAATAGTTTTTAGCTTGGCTCTTTTTGTTCATTTTTAAATTGAATTGCTATAAAACCTTATGTTGATTTAACGTTACTTTATGTTACTTTATGTTACTTTATGTTATTTTATGTTATTTTATGTTATTTTATGTTACAATATTTTGTGGTATAATCATATTAAGTTAAAGTTTGACTTACAGGTGGTTTTAAAGTTGTGAGACTTTCTTTCCATTAAATTGCTCCATTTTTTATTAGACTTCTTTCGAAACTTTATTATTGATACAAATATTTTTTTGTTGAATTGGTATAATTTTGCGGTTTCGAAAGAAGTCTATTGTTTAAAACATCTCTCAAATGTAATAAAAATAATTTGTCGCTGTTTCCTATGGCACTGCGAATATAGTAATTACACTTTAGATATAAACAAAAAATATTTTACGAGTGCGTAAGCACTGCTGGGCGGCAAGCGAATTGCAAAGCAATTTGCAGCCCGTGCAAGTAAAATAATTTTTTTGTAACTTTCAAAGTGTAATTACTATAAACTTGAACTTTATAAGGCAGGTAATTTATTGTCGCAAGTCTTTTGGCATTTAACACCATGCATTTTTATTTTGTATGGTGTTGTTTTTTTTGGAGGGATAAATATATGAAGAAATTAAATGAACGGCAAAAACGAGCCGCTGATTTTTTTATTGAACTCGGTAACAAAACTCAGGCGCTTATTAAAGCCGGTTATAGTAAAAAAACAGCTGGTGCTGCCGCGTCTAAATTTTTTAACAGAGAAAATATTAAAGAATATGTTGAGGAAAGACTGCAGCTTCTTGATGAAAAAAGAATTGCGTCCGCAAGGGAAGTTATGAGTTATCTTACTTCTGTTATGAGGGGGGAGCAAAAAGAACAGGTCGTTGTTGTGGAAGGAGAAGGCGACGGCGTTACTAATGCCAGAAATGTTGAGAAATCTGTGCCGGCTAAAGACCGTATTAAGGCCGCGGAGCTTCTTGGTAAGAGATTTGGTATTTACACTGATAAGATGAAAGTTGATTCAGGTATTTCTATTGTTATTAAGGATGATTTGAATGAGTAAGATAAAAGAAATTTCTTTGCAAAGTGTTATTGGAAAGGGATATGCTGATTTTTGGAATTTTAAAGGAAGGTATAGGGTTTGTAAGGGTTCTAGAGCCAGCAAAAAAAGCAAAACAACCGCTTTGAATTTTATTTTTCGTGTTATGAAATATAAAGACGCTAATCTCCTTGTTGTCAGAAAGGTTTTCTCTACATTAAAGGACAGCTGTTTTTCTGAGTTATCTTGGGCTGTTCATAGGCTTGGGGTTTCTGATTTATGGGATTTTAAATTATCTCCCCTTGAAATGATTTATAAACCTACAGGACAAAAAATTTTTTTCAGAGGACTTGATGACCCTTTGAAAATAACTTCTATTACGGTTCAAAATGGTGTTCTTTGCTGGATTTGGATTGAGGAAGCTTATGAGATTGGAAAAGAAAGTGATTTTGATATGCTTGATGAGTCTGTTAGGGGCGCTGTTCCTTTAGGGCTTTTTAAACAGATTACAATTACTCTTAATCCTTGGAATGAACATCATTGGATTAAAAAACGTTTTTTTGATTCACCTCCTAATGATGATATTCTTGCCAAAACAACAAATTATCTTTGCAATGAGTTTCTTGATGACAATGACTTAAAGGTATTTGAGAGAATGAAACTAAATAATCCTAAACGATATAAAGTTGCGGGTCTTGGTATGTGGGGTATTTCGGAAGGGCTTATTTTTGAAAATTGGGAAGAAATGAATTTTGATGTTTCTGAAATTTCTAAAAGAAACGGTATAAGGTCTGCTTTTGGTCTTGATTTTGGATATACAAACGACCCTACCGCTTTTTTTGCCGCTCTTATTGACATTGATGAAAAAGAGATTTTTGTTTTTGATGAGTTATACAAAAGAGCTCTTACAAATGTTATGATTTTTAAAGAGATTTCTAAAATGGGTTTTTCAAAAGAAAAAATTATCGCTGACAGCGCTGAGCCAAAGTCTGTCGCTGAGCTTTCGGAACTTGGACTTAAGGGTATCAGAAAAGCTCGGAAAGGCAGGGACAGCATTTTAAACGGTATTCAATTTATTCAGGGTTTTAAAATATATGTTCTTCCTAAGTGTGTTAATTTTATCACTGAAATTGAAAATTATTGCTGGGATAAGGACAGATTTGGAAACACTATTAATTCTCCCATTGACGGATTTAATCACCTTATGGACGCTATGCGTTATGGTGTTGAGGATTTTTTGAGGGGGGATATGTTTAGTTTTGAATAGTTTTATAACCTTGAGGCTTTGCCTCAAACTCCACTCGCTTTTTGAAAAAAGCGAGGCAAAAACTTTTGTGCGAAACTACGTTTCGCTGTTTCAAGGTTATTCTTATAGTCAATCAACTTGAAAATGGAAAAAAGGAGGCGAGACAAAAATTATTTTCGCGAGGCAGCGGAGGGAGAGCATAGCCGAAGCCTATGCCGACCGCCGATAACACAGCGAAAAGGATTTTTGACCGCCGAACTTTTTCATTTTTAAGTTGATTGACTATAAAATAATTTTTTGCAATTTTTAAAGTGTAAAAGCCTGTCTAAAAACAAAATATACACAAAAAATCAATGAAAATAATATCATCTTGAAGCGTAATGATATTATTTTCATTGATTTTTTGGATATTTTAATAGTTTTTAGACAGGCTCTAAATAAAAATCCATTGAAAGGAGGTGAGATTGTGTTAAATGAAAAAGCCCGGAGGGATTTTGAGGATAATGATTTTGTTCGGTTTCTTGAAAGGGAAATTGATAAGTTTAAGGTGTCGAAAAAAAGAAATGATATGCTTCTTGGGGAAAGGTATTATAATGGGGAACACGACATCAAAGAACGTAAACGTACTGTTATCGGACAGGGCGGTGATTTGACTCAAGTTGATAATTTGCCGAATAATATTATTGTTGATAATCAGTATGCCAGAATGGTTGACCAGAAGAATAATTATCTCTTATCTAAAGAAGTTACTTTCTCAAGCGAGAATGAGGACTTTTTGAAATGTATTAAAAATATTTTTGGGGCGGACTTTATGAGAGTCTTGAAAGGGGTTGGACAGGATTGTTTTAACTGTGGGGTTGGCTATATTTATTTGTATTATGACAACTTTGGCAAAATTGGGTTTAAAAGGTTTACTCCTTTTGAGATTTTGCCTTTCTGGAAGAATGAGGAACATACTGTCTTGGATTTTGCTGTTAGAATTTATGAGGTTGAGGCATATATCCACGGAGAAGAAACTTTTGTCGAAAAAGCTGAGGTCTATCTTGAGGAGGGTATCCGAAGGTTTTTTATTGATGGAAGCAGGCTTGTTCCTGATGGGGACGGGAACATTATTCCTTATATTAACTTTGAGGGAAACTTCTTTGATTTTGGTAAGGTTCCTATTGTCGCTTTTAGACAAAATGACAGAGAGGCGCCTCTTATTTTGAGAATTAAGGAGCTTCAAGATGCTTTGAATATTGTGCAGTCTGACTTTATGAATAATTTGCAGGAGGACGCCAGAAATACTATTCTTGTGCTTAAAAATTATGATGGTACAAATCTTGGGGAGTTTAGAAAAAATCTTGCTAAATTCGGCGTTGTTAAGGTTAAAAGTGTTGACGGTGCTGAGGGAGGGGTTTCCACTCTTAAAGTCAATATTGACAGTGACAATTTTAAAACTGTGATATCTTTGTTAAAAAGCGCTATTACGGAAAATGCCAGAGGTATTGACTCTAAATCAGAGAAAATGTTTGGTAATTTGAGTAGAATGAATATTCAAAGTATTTACAGCGATATTGACCTTGATGCTAATTCTATGGAAATGGAATTTAAGGCCTCTTTTGAGGAATTGTTCTATTTTATTAGATTTTATGTTAAAAACTCTGGTATTGGCGATTTTGACCGTTCAAGTGTTAAGGTTATTTTTAATAAAGATATTCTTATTAATGAGACTGAAAGTATTGATAATTGTATTAAATCTCTGAATATCTTGTCAAAGGATTCTGTTATTTCTCAGCATCCTTGGGTTAATGATGTTTTGGAGGAAAAAATAAAATTGGAAAAAGATGAAAGAGGTGTTTTGAATGGAGAAAGAGAAACTTTTGAAAATGGGGTTGTCTGAGGAACAGGCGGATGAAATTCTTAAAATGAACAGGCAATGTGTTGATGAGGCGAAAATCCAACTTGGTGTTGAGAACGCTCTTATTAAACATAAGGCTAAAAATGTTAAGGCTGTTTTGGCTCTTATTGATTTTAATAAAATTACGCGAGGTGAAGATGGTCTTATTGGTATTGAGGAACAAATTGAGGCCCTTAAAAATAATGAGGAGACTTCTTTTTTATTTGACAGCGTTAAGGGAAAAATTGTTGGAGCACCTGCTGAGGAAGGCAAGGACAGGGGAAAACCTAAAAATTTAAGAAATATGACTTATACTGAAATGTGTAGGTATATGAAATAATTTGGGGTATTTTTATTATTTTTGAAGGAGTGATTTTATGGCTAAATTTGACAGCAAAACTTTTAATCCACAGGCCTTTGGCAAATATGTTGAGGTGCTTCCTAAAACTAAAAAAAATGAACTTGTTAAAAGCGGTGTTCTTAAGGGAAACAATGAAATAAAAAACGCTTTTAGTGACCAAACTGGTACAGCCTATGCTGTTTTGCCTATATATGGAAGAATTGGGGGAGATGTTCTTAATTATGATGGCTTGACAGATATCACCGCTGAGACAACATCTTCTTTTGAGAGGGGGGTTGTTGTTGTCGGACGAGCTAAGGCTTGGCATGAAAAGGATTTTTCGGAGGATATTACCGGAGGGGCGAAATTTATGGACAACGCCGCTGTTCAGGTTAGTGACTATTTTGATGATGTTGACCAGAAGACTATGCTCGCTGTTTTGAAAGGTATTTTTAGTATGACAGGCGCTAAAAATCTTGAGTTTGTTAATGGTCATACTTATGATATTTCCTCTAAAAAAGATGACGCCGCTTTCGCTGACGCCACTACACTTAATAACGCTATTCAAAAAGCGTGCGGAGACAATAAAAATAAATTTGGAATTGTTATTATGCATAGTGTTGTCGCTACTAATCTTGAGAATTTGAATTTGTTGGGATATCTTAAGCAAACTGATAAATTTGGAATTCAGAGAGACTTGAGTCTTGCGTCATGGAACGGAAAAGTTGTCCTTATTGATGATGGAATGCCTGTTGAGACAAAAGACGGAGTCTCTTTATATACTACTTATGTTCTTGGAGAGGGCGCTTTTGATTATGAGGATATTGGCGCTAAGGTCCCTTTTGAAATGTACAGAGACCCTAAAACCAACGGAGGTATTGACACTCTTTATGCGAGAACAAGGAAATGTTTCGCGCCTTTTGGAATTTCTTATATTAAAAAAAATCAAGTCAGTCTTTCTCCTACCGACGCTGAGTTGTCTGACGGCTCTAATTGGGAACTTGTTAATAATGGACTTATCGGAGACGATAAGGAGTATATTGACCACAAGGCTATCGCTATAGCGAGAATAATTTCTAAGGGTTAAAAATTTTTGGGGTGATTTTATGATTGAAAAGATTGTTTACAGACTTGGACAGATTGGATATGATGTTTCAAATGACGAAAGAAGTCTTATCGCTTCGGAAATTGATAAGACAGAGGCTTTTATTAAGTCATCTTGTAATGTTATGGAGATTCGGGGTGAACTTGAAAATGTTCTTATTGAAAGAGTTTGTGGTAATTTTTTGTTTATGATTAAAAACAGCGGACGTTTTTCCGGCGTTGATAATGACGGCTTTGTTAAGGAAATTTTGGAGGGCGATGTTAAAGTCGTTTTTGATGAGAATTCTGTTCTTAGCCAGGAACAGCGTATTGATAAAATTATTGACTATCTTATGGGCTATGGGGAAGATATTATTATTTCTAAGAGGTGCGTTTGCTGGTGATAAAGAATATTGAAAATGTTCTGAAAAGGTTTTTTGATGATGTGTGCGACGTTATTGAGCTTCGCGAGGTTGTTGATGACGCTGGTATTACAAATTTTGAAGAAGTTGTTGTTTTGAGAAATATCCCTTGCAGAATTTGTTATAACAATCTTAAATCCACTGTTAAAGGAAAAGCTTCTGATTATGTTACTCAAGATGTTACTTTGCTTTTGGGAAGAGATGTTTTTATTAAAAATGGTTCAATTATTAGAGTTTTGAGGAATGGTTCGGAAGAGGTTCTTTATCAGAAAACCGGTGAGGCCGCTGTTTTTGACAGCCACAGAGAGATTAGAATGGTTTTGAAAAATACTTTCGCTTAAGTGGTTTACCGCTCTTTTATGATAATGTTATCTGATTGTGTTAGGAGTGATTTTGTGCTTAAAAAGATTATTGATGGTATTGCCAGACGGATTTTTTCTGAATTTGGCGGGGATTATAAAATTTATTCCGAAGAGGTAAAGCAGGGTTTTATACAACCCTGCTTTATTGTTAAACTTGTTAAATCTCAATGTCAAAAAGGTATTGGGGGAAGAAATAAATATATTAACTCTTTTGTTATACAGTATTTTCCGTTGGAAAAAGATAAAAATGAAAAAATGAATGAGGTTTCTGACAGACTTTTTGATTGTCTTGAGTTTATTAATGCCGGAAAGAGAGTTATTCGAGGGACAGGTATGAAATCTGACAAGACCAGCGCTATTAATATTAATGGTGTGAACTCTACTTATGAAAATGGCGACGGTATTCTTGAGTTTTATGTTAATTATAATTTTCACGAAATTGTTGTTCAAAATGATGAGTTTATGGAAGATTTGAGAATTGTTTAAACAATTCTCGGTAATTTCGGCAGGGTTTTTATTTTATAGTAAGTCCAATTGATATAACAAAAAAATATTTTACGAGTGTGTAAGTACTGCCGGGCGGAATTACTATATTTTTGAAAGGGAGTGTTTTTTTTGGAGAGAAAATTGACAGAAGTTAAAAGGGAAGAAAAAACTTTTTCTAAAAAGGCTTTTTTGAAAAGTAATTTGTTTAAGGATAAAAAAGATTTAATTGCTGTTCTTCTTCAGGATAACAAAGGTTATAGCAAAAAAGAGGTTTATTCTATTATTGATAATTATTTGAAAAGGAGTGGATTTTAATGGCTGCGGGCGGTGGTGTTTTTACTTCGGATAATAAAGTTTTGCCGGGAGCTTATATCAATTTTGTCTCTAAAGCGAGAGCTTTGGGCTCAATTGGTGAAAGGGGTATTTTGGCTATGCCATGGTATGGTGATTATGGTAATGTTGGTGAGATTATTCAATTGGATTCGGAAACTTTTCAGACTGATTGTTTGAGGCTTTTGGGTCATAATTATTCTGATGATGAAATGCTTCCTCTGAGAGAGGCTTTTAAGGGCGCCAGCGTTGTTAAGCTTTTTAGAGTCGGCGGCGGGAAAAAGGCTTCAGCTAAAAACGGTACTTTTACTGTTACCGCTATTCATGAGGGAACCAGAGGAAATGATATTAAAATCGTTGTTTTATCTGATGTGGACAGCGACGGGGTTATTGTTGAGACTTATCTGGATGGATATTTGAAGGATTCTCAAAAAGTTTCATCTGTTTCGGAACTTGTTCAGAATGATTTTGTCTCTTTTTCGGGAACCGGCGCTATTTCTCCTACCGCCGGACTTGTACTTTCGGGCGGTGAAAACGGTGTTTCCTCAGGAAATGATTATTCTCAGTTTCTTAAGGCTATTGAGGCTGAAAATTTTACCACAGTTGTTTATTCGGGTGATGATGAGATTACCAAAGGTCTTTTTGCTCAGTTTACTAAGAGACTTAGAGAAGAGGAAGGTTATAAGGTTACTTGTGTTCTCAGAAATTATTCGGCTGATTTTGAGGGTGTTATTAATGTGTTTAATGAGTGTAAACCTATAAAAGGGCTTGATAAAAACGCTCTTGTATATTGGGTTGGAGGAAAAATTTCCGGCGCTGATGTTAACGAGTCACTTACTAATACACTTTATGACGGAGAACTTGAGATTTCGACAAATTTCAAAAAATCGGAGCTTACCGAGGCTGTTAATAATGGTAAATTTATTTTTTATGGTGACAGGGGTTCTGTTAGAGTCCTTAAGGATATTAACAGTCTTTTGAGCTTTAGTCCTGAGAAAAATCAAGATTTTTCTAATAATCAGGTTATTAGGGTTCTTGACGCTATCGCTAATGATACCGCTAAGATTTTTAATACCTATTATTTGGGCAAACGTCAGAACAATGACTTGGGAAGAGATATCTTTAAAACTGAACTTGTTAATTATCATCAAAAACTTATGGCTATCGGCGCTATTGAACATTTTATCCCTGAAAATATTACTGTATCCGCGGGAAGCGGAAAAGGAGATGTTATTGTCAACGAGTTTGTTGAGCCCGCTATGGCTATGGAAAAATTATATATGACTTGTATTGTTGAGTAAAGGGGGATTTTTTTATGGCAACTTTGAAAGCTTGGGACGCCATTAACGGCGCCGCCGGAAGATGTGTCGCTACAGTCGGTACGAATGTTGAGGATATGATTTATGTTAAAAATATAAAAGCGAGAATTGAAAAGAAAAAAACTGAGATTAAGGTTCTTGGTCAAACCGGAGCTAAAAATAAGGCTAATGGCTGGAAGGGTACCGGTACAATGACTATGTATTACGCTACAACATTTTTTAGAAATATGATTGACGAATATGTTCATGACGGTATTGATACTTATTTTGAGCTGTTGATAGAAAATGATGACCCTTCAAGTGATATCGGAAAACAGACTATTGTGTTAAAAAAGGTTAATATTGATAATCTTGATGTTGCTAAGCTGGATATTAACTCTACTGAACTTGATGAGGAAATTGAGTTTACTTTTGACGATATTGAGATAAGAAACAAATTTATTGATGTTGTGGGGGAATGATAACTTATGACTTTTCAACAATTTTTAAATCAAAATACTGTTGACGGGATTTTTAAAGAGGTTATTATCTCAGACAGATTTAAAGATGAAAACGGTGAGCTTTTTAAGTTTAAGATTAAGGCTATGACTCAAAGTGTTTTTGAGGATATTAAAAGAAAAGCTTCTTTTGGCAAAAATGACAGTTTTAATGAGGATGTTTTAAACAGTTTTATTGTTATTGAAAATACCGTTGAGCCGTCTTTTAAAGACGCGGAAAGTCTTAAGGAACTTGGCTGCTCATCTCCGAGGCAATACCTTAATATGGTATTGCTCTCTGGTGAGATTTCGTCTCTCGCTGATGAGATTATAAGTTTGAGTGGTTTTGACCGCTCTGTTGAGGACTTGGCGGGAGATGTAAAAAACTGATTGATGAGGGCGATTTTTACGCTAATTACGCTTTCTTCGCTCTCAAAGAATTTGGTATTTTGCCTTGGGATTTCTTAAAATTTGATTTATTTCAAAAATCCGCTATTATTGCTTTTCTTGACAAGATTTTGTGCTGATTTATAGTAATTACACTTTAGATATAACAAAAAATATTTTACGAGTGCATAAGCACTTCTGGGCGGCAAGCGAATTGCAAAGCAATTTGCAGCCCGTGCAAGTAAAATATTTTTTTTGTAATTTTCAAAGTGTAATTACTAGACTTCTTTCGAAACTCCATGTTGATATAAATATCGTTATAAAAAATATTTCACTCAATGCTTTTTTTGTTGGATTGATGTAATTTTACGGTTTCGAAAGAAGTCTGCTATATAAGCTTAGAGTGTATGGGAAATGTTCTGTAGATTTAAGGGATGATGCTGTATGTATGATTTTATGTTTCATTATGATAGGAAGCCTGAAAGTATGACTATTTTGCCTTTGGCTCCGGAGTATCTTAAAACTCACGAGAAAAGTCTTAATAAAATTATTGAGCTTATGAACGGCGGAGAGGTTAATCTTCTTAGAGGGCTTGCTCTTAGGGATTTGAACCTTAAAATACTTCTTCCAAAAAATAATGTTATTACGGAGATGAGTGAACAGGAATTCCATAAGCCTGCTTTTTATCTTGACAGATTTAGAAATTTTATCGCTAATAAAAAGCCTGTTCGCCTTACTGTCACAAGACATATGCAAAATGGTGAGACTATTTTCGCCGGAAATATTCTTGTTTCTTTTGAGGACTATAGGGTCTTTGAAAACGCGGGTGAGGAGGGTGATTTTTGGGTTGAGCTTAATCTTAAAGAGTATGGGAAGAGTTATTATTAAGAGGTGGTATGGTGTATAAGATTTTGGTTAGAGGACGGGGGGAGACTTTTGATTTGACTCCCTGCTGTGTTGGTGATGTGATTTGGACTACTTTTAAATGCGGATGCGCCTCCAGCCTTGAGTTTACTGTTGGAAAAAATATGGGAATTAAATTCAGCTTTTTTGAGGGGAATTTGGTTCAGTTCTTTGTTGACGGAAGAATGGTTTTTTTGGGGTATGTGTTCTCAAAGGAAAGGACTTCTGACCATTTTATTAAAACACTTGCTTATGACCAGCTTAGGTACTTGAAAAATAGAGATACTTATAATTATAGTTATAAAACAGCTTCGGAGGTTGTTTCTATGATTGCCGCTGATTTTGGTCTGAATATAGGTGAGCTGGATTATTCGGGATATGTTATCGCTAATAGAATTGAGGAAAATAAAACATTGTTTGATATTATTCTTAACGCTGTTGATTTGACTTTTAAAAATACCGGTAAATATTTTGTTTTATTCGATAAGGCGGGAAAACTTTTTTTTAAAGCTATTGAGTCTTTGAGACTGCCGTTCTCTCTTTCAGTTAATCGTAGGAACGCTGTTGATTTTAATTGTAAAACTGATATTGATAGTGATACTTTTTCTAAAGTAAAATTGTTTTGTTTGAATAAAACTAAAAAAATAAACAGAAGTTTTTCAACTCAAAGCTCTCAGGGGGTTAGGGATTTTGGTGTTTTACAGTATTTTGAGAAAATGCCTGATGAGTATAATGAGTTTCAGTTGAAAAATTGCGCTGAGGCTATTTTGAGGGAGAAGAATCGTATTAACCGGTCTTTTGATATTGAGTGTCTCGCTTCGGGTATTGGCGAGGAAGCTGTTCGGGGCGGGTGTGGTGTGTATATTAATGGCTTGGATATAGGCGAGGAAATTATAAATGGATTTATGACTGTCTCTAAATGTGTCCACTCTTTTAGAGCCGATAATCATATTTACAGAATGTGGTTTTAGGGGGTGTTTTTTTTGATTGATTATATTAAAATGATTTGTTCGGGCTTTCTTGATAATTTGGATTTTTCTGACGCTGTTTTTGGAGAGGTAATGTCAGTTTTTCCTGTTTCTATTAGGCTTTCGGATAAGCTTATTCTTAATGAAAATCAAATTGTTCTTTCCAATAGAGTTGTTGACTCTGT
Organism: uncultured Eubacteriales bacterium; assembly: GCA_949738935.1. Taxonomy (GTDB): domain Bacteria; phylum Bacillota; class Clostridia; order Lachnospirales; family CAG-274; genus MGBC114079. The sequence goes on from CATJCJ010000353.1 coordinate 31,934, forward strand.
CATTGAGGTTACGGAAAATCCTTCGTGTCCTGAAAATCCCTCAAATAATTTGGATTTTAAAAAACGAAAAAAATACATTGTTTATAATGGTCTTAGAGTTGGTGAAAGCGTTATTATGATTAAGGCTTTTGGCGGACAGCTCTATTTTGTGATTGATAAAATGGCAAAGGGGACTATGGGCGCTGACGCAAGGAAAGGAGCGGGTAAGTTATGATTCCTTTCGGTTTTGAGGATTTTGACTCGAAATTTGCGGTTTTGCCTGATGTTTCTTTTACTTATGAGATAAAAAAAGAGAGAGATAAAATAAAAGATTATATTGATGGCTTGAAAGCGGTTTGTCAGACTATTTATAAAATTTTGATGACTGAGAAAAATAACTATGAAATTTATGACGATGATTTTGGAATAGAGCTTTCTGACCTTATTGGAGAGAATATTTATTATGTTCAAAGTGAGCTTCCCGTTAGAATTGAAAACGCTCTTATCTCCGACAGCAGAATTTTGAGGGTTTATGATTTTTCTTTTTATCGTCTGAAAGAAAAAAGCGCTCTTTTGACAAAATTTTATGTTTATACTGTTTTTGGTGAAACTGAGTATAGTCTGGAGGTGAGTGTTTAATGTTTGAGAATATGACCTTTAAATATATATTGAAAAGAGCTCTTGAAAATGTGTCTAATGATGTTGACAAAAGACAGGGCTCTGTTATTTATGACGCTATCGCTCCTTGTTGTATGGAACTCGCTAAAATGTATTTATCTATTGATGAGGTTTTGAATGAGACTTTCGCTGACTCAGCCAAAAGAGAATATTTGATTAGACGGGCCAAAGAAAGAGGGCTTTCACCAAAGGAGGCGTCGGCGGCTGTTGTTAAAGCCGTTTTTAATATTGATGTTCCTATTGGCTCAAGATTTTCCGCTGATGGGGTTGTTTATTATGTCTCTGAGAAAATCTCGGACGGTATTTTTAAAATGATTTGTGAGACAAAGGGAAGCGAAGGTCACAGACATTTTGGCAGAATTCTGCCGCTTGATAATATTCAAGGTCTTGAGTCAGCTGAAATCTCTGAGGTTATTGTTACCGGTGAGGATGAGGAAGATACAGAGGTTTTCAGAAAAAGATATTTTGACAGTTTCTCAGCTCTCGCTTTTGGAGGCAATAAGAAGGATTATATTGAAAAGGTTAATCTTATATCAGGTGTTGGCGGTTGTAAAGTTTATCCGGCTTTTTTTGGCGGAGGTACTGTTAGACTTGTTATTATCTCGTCGGATTATTCTTTTGTTTCTGATGAGTTTGTCTCTCAGGTTAAAGAGATTGTCGACCCGTATGAGTTTTCGGGACAAGGAGTTGGATTCGCTCCTATTGGTCATAAGGTTTTTGTTGAGAGTGTCCAGCCTATTGGGGTTAATGTTAGTATTTCGGCTCAAATCGCGGATGATGGTAATTTTGATTACATATATGGCAAGGTTTATAAAAAAATATCTGATTATTTTTCTGAGCTTTCCAAGGGATGGGCTGAGTGTGATAATATTGAGATTGTCGCTATGAAAATTGGCGCTGATGTTTTTGATATAATTGGGGTGAAAAATGTTTTTAGCGTGGCTATTGATGGCGGGAATCCTTTTTTGAGCAGAGTGCTTGATGATAATCAAATTCCTGTTTTGGGCGAAGTCTCTATTAATGACAAAGTTTTGGAGGGATTTTGATGCTTTTAAATTATATTCCTGAGTTTTTGAGGGGTATTGATGAGTTGAAAAAACTTTTTTCCGCTTTGGATTTTGAGATATTACAAGTGTATAATGCTGTTCAAGATATTTTTGACGGTCAGTTTATTTATTTATGTGGTTTGCCATATATTGAGAGATTTGAAAAAATTCTTGGAATTGAGGGCTTTGACGAGAAAGATTTATCAAAAAGAAGAAAAAAAATCATTATGAAATTTAATGAGAAATTGCCGTATACTGTTTTTCGATTTAAAGAGAGTCTTAATTTTATATGTGGTGATAAAAATTATTTTTTGTTTATAGCTTTTGAGAGATATAGGATTATTGTGAAAGTTCCGGCTTTTGATAAAGATGTTTTTGATGAGGTATCTTCTCTTTGTGAAAGAATGATTCCGGTTAATATGGAGGTTTTTGTAAGCGGTTTTAATACTCATGAGATTCTTGGAAAATTTAAACACAAGGATTTAGCTCATTATACCCAAAGGGAATTGCGTTCGGTTATTATATCTTTTTAGGAGGTGTTTTTTTGGCAGGACAAACTAAAAATTTTGGATTTAGAAAAGATTCTGAAGAGGATTATTATAGTATTGATGTTGTTAACGATAATCTTGATAAAATTGATGCCGCCATTAAAAATGTAAAAACAGAGGCTGAAAATAAAGACGGCGGAAACGCTGATATGATAGACGGAATGCACGCTGATGATTTCGCGAAAAAAAATCATACGCATAATTACGCCGGTTCGTCTTCTGCCGGAGGGGCGGCGAACAGTGTCAAAAGTCCGTTAACGGTACAATTTAATGAGATAAAAAAATTTGAGTATGATGGAAGTGAGGATAAAGTTCTTAATATAACACCGGAGGATATAAAAGCTTTTCCGACGGGATTTGGCAGGTCTATGAGCGGATGTACAAAAACAGGTTATTACAATATTACAGGTATATCAGCGGCTAAGGGTGATTTGCCTGAACAAATGCATTTGATAAATGGTGTTTTGACATTGGATACGGGTAATTTTGGTCAGGGAGGCAATGATATAGTTCAAATGGTTTTCCCTTGCGGAGGGTCAGGCAATATTTATGTTAGAGCCGGTCTTACGGAAAAAGGTCTTGGGGATTACAGACAAATAGCTTATACAGACCATACCCATAATAAAGATGAAATAGAGGATTTTCCAACAAGTTTACCAGCAAACGGCGGAAACGCTGATACAGTGGATGGGAAACACGCTTCTGATTTACAGAATTATAATAATTTATCTAACAAACCTGCCAGTTTACCCGCTAATGGAGGAACTGCCTCAACTATCAGCAATACTTTGCCGGTTTCAAAAGGCGGAACGGGAGCGACAACAGAAATAGCCGCTTTAAAAAATTTAGGAATTTTAAACACGGCTTTTAATATTACGGAGAATAAGCCTGTTGGCGGTATGGTGTTTTATGAGAGTATAGCGGATTTGGGTTTTATGGGAGCTAAAACTATGGCGGAATTGTTTGACGCTATGCCAAGAAATATGTCTTTATGTTTCAGAAATGTTAAAAATAACTCGGCGTATATATCAGACGTTCCTGTAGACTATGCTCAGATATTTTGTATAAAGGGAGCTGTTACCGAAAATTACAGATACGCTCTCGCTTTTGGCAACAATACAAACGACCACGAGATATATTATTATTCCGCTGAAAGTGACGGTGTTAAAGTTAATTGGCGAAAGATAAATGACGGCGGAAATACCTCAGCTTTAAACAGAAAAATAAAAACATTTACCGTTAATTTGGGCAGCTGGTACAGATTGGCGCATAGTAAAAACAGTGCCGCTAACGGTGTTTTCACTTTGAGTGTCGATTCATCCGGGAAATCAACTTCTTTTGTGTTCGCGGTATCTCAGCAGCATACAATCAATACCGGCAATCAATATAAATTGAATATATTGTCAAAGTCAAGTTTTAACGTATCTGTTACAAAGCTGAGGATTGTCACTAAATATGGGGCTGATGACCAATATATTGACTTTTATATTGAGGGAGGAACAGCTAACGCTGAAGGTGAGGTTGACGTTCAGTTCTTTGGAAAGGGCTGGGAAGTATATAATACAATCGAAACTTGTAATGTGGCTAACGGATATACCGCTACAGAAATACAAATTTAAGGAGGTTTTATTATGAAAAAATATTTTGTTAGAAATGGCAGGATTGTTATTAACAGGTATTGTGTGAAATATAATTTATATTCGGAAAGCGGGAATACGGAAACAAACTCAACTATTTCTCAATATGCTATAAATGATGATGAGCTTATCGCTTTGACTCAAGAACTTGAAGACAAGAATATTGAGTTTGAGGTTGTTAATCTTGAGGTTGAGGATATTTTGAGGTTTGAGGGTCTTCCTGTTTTAAATGACTCTGATGCCAGAAAAATTATTGAGCCTGATTTAAATGAGGTTATCGCTGATAAGGTTATTGAAATTTCAAGTATATGCGAGAGGAAAATTTATAACGGTATAGACGTTGATTTTGGCGGGGATATTAAGCATTTTAGTTTAAAAATTGAGGACCAGCTTAATATTAATAGGCTTGCCCTTATTTATGGAAATGATGAGGAATGTTCAATTATTTATCATGCGGATGGTGAGCTTTATCAGGAATTTTCTAAAGAGGCTTTCTTTAAGATTGTAAGAGCGGCTTCGGATTTTATATCAAATGAAACAGAATACTGTAACAGGCTTATGAGATATACAAAAAGTCTTGAAACAGTTTCTGATGTTTTTTCGGTTGTATATGGAATGGAAGTATAAATAATATAGTAATTCCACTTTAAAAGTTACAAAAAAATTATTTTACTTGCACGGGCTGCAAATTGCTTTGCAATTCGCTTACCGCCCAGCAGTGCTTACGCAC
>CATJCJ010000354.1 GCA_949738935.1 uncultured Eubacteriales bacterium
GTATTCACTGACTTTCGATTTTTTATAGTGAATCACCACTTTTTAATTGATGGGTTTAGAGTATATCTTTCCTTTGGTTATTTAGTTTTCAATGTTCAATTCTTTTTTTGCCGCCCCTTTGCGACGACTTGATTATTGTATCATAATCATTTTGGCTTGTCAAGAACTTTTTTCATTTTTTCTCAATTTTTTTCAAAAAGTTTTAAAACTCCCTTTTAAAACTTTAAATCAAAAATCTCAAAATCCTATTCCTTAAATATTCTCATATCCAAGCCCCTGCCTCTCAACAGCTTAATTATATTAACACAATCTCTTTTCTTTGTCAAGAACTTTTTTTTGCTTTTCTTATTTTTTAGGATTGACTGCACAATTAATCTCATGTAATTTATAGCAATCCAATTTAAAAATTGAACAAAAGGAATCGAAATAAAATTTATTTTCACTTTTCACAAGGCGCGGGAAGGAAAGCATAGCAGAATGCCTATGCCAACTGACGACAACACAGCGAAAATAAATTTTATATGTCGAATTTCTTTATTTTTAAGTTGAATTGCCCTAATCTTCAGATACATTCTAACACAAATAGAACTATCCAATAGCTTATGTGATACCTCTTAACTTATCAAACAGGTCTACTGTATAAATATTTAAAATCTATTGATAATATGTTAAAATTATGATAAAATAATTTGTATTAAAGGTAAAAATATATAATATGGAAAATTATTTTTAAGTCTGGCGTTAACAGTTATAAACGCCAAATATTTATTATATATTTACACATAATCAAAAAGGGAGAGAGTGCGTATTGAACAATTTGATTAAACCGGAAGAAATAATATATCCTCAATTTGAGTACGCTTTTTCTGTTATAGATAAATGTACTGATGATTATATTTTTATTTTAGATTTTGAGAATGATTGTTATAATATATCCGAATCAGCTGTAGAAAGATTCCCTTTGCCCAACTCAAAATTCCACCACGTCACAAGCACGTTGAAAAATATAATACATCCTGATGATTTCAATATGATTGAAAAGAATTTAGAAGAAATTTCTGAAGGTAAAACAAAACAGCATAATTTTGAATATAGATGGAAAAATACAGACGGTGATTATGTCTGGATAAGTTGCAGAGGTCAAGTTATATCTGACACAAAAGGATTGGCGGCATATTTAGTTGGAAGAATTTCCGAAATAGGAAGTTTAAAAAGGGCTGATAACATAACCGGACTCTTAACAGATATTCAATTAAACAGAGACTATAAGCTATATACATCAAAAAATAAAAATATAAGCGGCTATTTAATGTACATAAAAATTGATAATTTTGGAGAGTTAAACAGACGTTACGGCAAATCCGAAGGAAACAATGTTTTAAGAATTATGGCAAGGATACTGGAAAAATCTGTTGTAAACAACACAAGGGTATATAGATATGAAAACTCAAGTTTTGTATTATTTAATTATCAAGGTGACTGTGCCAATGACGCTAAATCAACATATAATAACATAAGACAAGCTGTTGAGAGAGCGACAGAAAAAATCGACTATAAATTATTTTTCACTGTTTCGGCGGGTGTAGTAGAGTTTTCGCCAAATAAGACAGATAAAATCGATGACATTTACAAGAAAGCTGAATTCGCTATTTATTCCGCTACCAAGAACAAAAAAAACAACATTGTTATTTTTAGCGATGAAGAATACAATAACTATATAAAACGATTAAAAATACAAGAAAATCTGCGAATAGACATAAAAAACAATTTTGAGGATTTCGAACTTTATTATCAGCCCATAATTTCCACAAGAACAAAAAAGCTTGTTGGAGCGGAAGCTCTTTTACGTTGGAAAAGCAAAGAATATGGACATATGTCACCCATAGAGTTTGTTCCCATTCTTGAAGAAAGCGGTCTTATTGTTCCTCTGGGAAAATGGATTTTTAATACAGCTATAAGACAATGTAAAGAATGGCAAAAATACATTCCCGATTTTAAGGTTAATATAAATATTTCTTATGTTCAACTCAGAACCAGCGATGTTTTAAAAGATATAAATAAATGTATTGAAGAAACTGAACTTGACCCGCAATATATTGTCATTGAAATAACTGAAAGCGGACATTTGGATATGAATAATTCTCTTATAAGAGGATTTTATGAGAGAAATTTCAAGCTCGCTATAGACGACTTTGGAACAGGATATTCAAATATGCGATATCTCCAGCATTTAAACGTTAATACAATTAAAATTGACCGTTCTTTTGTTGAACGAGCGTCAAGAAATCCTTATGATTTCAAAATTGTGAAACATATAATTGATATGGCTCACAGTATAAATCTTGAAATTTGTCTTGAGGGAATTGAGACGGAAGCGGAACTTTCTGTTTTTGAACCATTAAAGCCGACTTTTATACAGGGATATTATTTTGGTAAACCTGTCCCTAAAGATATTTTTTATGAGAAACATATAAAATCTTTATTTTCCAAAGATTTATCCAAAAACCATTGAAATATTAAACCTGTTCAATAACCCAGAACGTATTTTAGTTTTCAAATACGCTCTAACATAAATAAAAAAGAGACTCTCGCCTCAAATAAAAAATATAAAGCGATAGTCTCTATTTTCATTCCGAAAATTCTCCAAACTTTCGAAATCGATTATATCTCATCTCAACCAACTCATCAATATTTTTGGTTTTGAGCTCAGAAAGTTCTTTTAAAAGTTTTTGTTTAAGAGAATTCGCTGTATACTCAAAATCATTTTGAGCTCCGCCCTCAACCTCATCAATAATATCGTCAACAATTCCAAGTTCAAGTAAATCTTTTGATGTTATTCTCATAATTTCGGCGGCTTCAGCGCTTTTAGATGAATCTTTCCATAAAATACTGGCAAAACCCTCAGGTGATAAAATTGAATATATAGAGTTTTTCAAAATCCAAACCTTGTCAGTAACAGCGAGAGCCAAAGCTCCTCCGCTTCCTCCCTCACCAATAATAATTGAAATTGTCGGAACCCTAAGTATACTCATTTCAAAGAGATTTTTAGCTATAGCCTCACCCTGACCTCTTTCCTCAGCACCAATTCCACAAAAAGCGCCCGAAGTATTAATGAAATTTATAACAGGACGCTTAAATTTCTCAGCCTGTTTCATAAGCCTAAGAGCTTTTCTATATCCCTCAGGATGTACAGCGCCAAAATTTCTCTCAATATTCTCCTCAATAGTATGCCCTTTTTGTATCCCAATAACTGTACAAGGAATTTCGTTAAGAACGGCAATACCCCCAACAATAGCCTTATCATCACGAAAACTCCTGTCTCCGTGAAATTCTATAAAATCATCAAAAATAAAGTTTATAAACTCAAGAGCGGATGGTCTTGAAGTTTTTCTGGCGATTTTAACAACGTCAAAAGCGCTCATTAGCATTCACACCCTTTCCCGCAATGAATATTTAAGATTTTAGTGAGAACATCTTTCATATTTTCTCTATCAACAATTTTATCAACAAAACCATGTTCAAGAAGAAATTCAGCCGTTTGAAATTCGTCAGGAAGTTTTTGTTTAATAGTTTGCTCAATAACTCTTCTTCCAGCGAAGCCTATAAGAGCTTTCGGCTCAGATAAAATAATATCCCCGAGCATAGCGAAACTGGCCGTAACGCCTCCCGTTGTAGGGTCTGTCAAAACCGTAACATATAAAAGTCCTTTCTCTGAGTGCTTAGCGGCCGCGGCGCTCACTTTAGCCATCTGCATAAGAGATATTATTCCCTCCTGCATTCTCGCTCCGCCGGAGGCTGTAAAAATAATAATAGGCAAATTATTTTCCGTGGCATACTCAAACGCCCGAGTAATTTTCTCACCAACAACAGAACCCATACTACCCATAATAAAACCCGAATCCATAACACACAAAACAGACTCAATTCCATTAATTTTACACTTTCCTGTTACAACAGCGTCATTAATATTTGTTTTTTTCTGAGTTTTTTCTATTTTAGCCTCATACTCAGGATAATTAAGAGGATTTCTTGCCGTCATAGCAGCGTTAAACTCAACAAACGTTTCCTCATCAGCGATAAGTTCAACCCTTAAACCGGCCTTTAATCTAAAATAACCATTACACTCAGGACAAGTTCTAAACTTACCAATTTCTTTTTTATATATGATTTTCCCACAGTTTTGACACTTAACCCACATTCCATCAGGAACAGAAGGCTGAGAAGCGTTAGCGAAAATATTTTTATTCTCAGAATTTGTTGATTCAACATTAACAGAAACATACTTTTTCTTTTTAAATAGATTCACTGAATCATCCCCTATCTGATAAGTATTAAGAAGCTAAGACAATGCCGACAACTCCAAATTTACTTGGATTTTAACAATGAAGCTATAAATGATGTGTCAAACTCACCTCTTTGATACATTTCATTGTTAAGCAAATCAAGATGAAAGTCAATGTTGGTTTTTATCCCCTCAATAACAAATTCTCCAAGAGCCCTTTTCATTTTTATAATAGCCTCTTCTCTTGTTTTACCTTTTGTTATAACTTTGGCAATCATAGAATCATAATATGGAGGAATTGTATATCCGGCATAAACGGCGCTGTCAATACGCAGTCCGTTACCGCCCCCGGGGAGAAGAAGATAACTGATTTTTCCGGGAGAAGGCGCGAAATTATTATCAGGGTCTTCAGCGTTAACTCTGCATTCAATAGAACAGCCTGAAATCTTAATATCGCTTTGCTTAAAAGAAATAGGATTACCAGCCGCTATTTTAATTTGTTCTTTAACAAGGTCAATATCTGTAACCATCTCTGTAATCGGATGTTCAACTTGAATACGGGTATTCATCTCCATAAAATAAAAGCTGCCGTCTTTTGAATAAAGAAACTCTATAGTTCCGGCATTTTTATAATTCGCCGCCTTTGCGGCCTTAACCGCCGCTTGTCCAAGACTTTCTCTCGTTTTCTCATCAATGACAGCAGATGGTGACTCCTCAAGAATTTTTTGATTTCTCCTTTGAAGAGAACAATCTCTCTCCCCAAGATGAACAACATTTCCATATTCATCGGCAAGAATTTGAACCTCAATATGCCGGGCATTTTCAATCATCTTTTCCATATAAACGCTATTATCTCCAAAATTAACCATAGCCTCACTCTTAGCCGCGTTAAAACTATCCTCCAGTTCTCCCGGATTTCTAACAATTCTTATTCCTTTTCCCCCGCCTCCCGATGAAGCCTTAATCATAACAGGATATCCAAATTTCTCAGCGAGTTCTCTCGCTTTCTTAACATCCTCAATAATTCCGTCACTGCCCGGCGTAACAGGCACCCCCGCCTTAATCATAAGTTTTCTGGCGTTTGATTTATTTCCCATAAGGTCTATAGTTTTAGCGTCAGGCCCTATAAATTTTATATTGCATTCCTCACACATTGAGGCGAAAACACTGTTTTCAGACAAAAAGCCAAATCCGGGATGAATCGCCTGAGCGTTTGTAACACAAGCCGCGCTTATTATATTCGCCATATTAAGATAACTGTCCGAACTTTTCGACGGGCCAACACAAATAGCCTCGTCGGCAAGCTGAGTATGAAGAGCGTCCCTATCCGCCTCCGAAAAAACAGCTACTGTTGAAATTCCAAGTTCCCTGCATGCTCTAATTATTCTGACAGCAATCTCGCCTCTATTGGCAATTAAAATTTTATTAAACATAGGTAACCACCTCAATAAAAATTATCCAATCATAAAAGTAAGCTCGCCCTCAGCGACCTTTCTATTATCAACATAGGCAATCCCCATGCCAATACCGGCGGACTTACGTATTTTTGTAATCTCAACCTCAATTCTCAAAGTATCCCCAGGTTTAACCATACCTCTGAATTTAGCGTTATTAATAGCACCAAAATAAGCGATTTTTCCCTTAAACTGCTCAAGAGAAAGAAGAATAACCGCTCCTGCCTGTGCCATAGCCTCAACAATCAAAACACCTGGCATAACAGGCTGTCCCGGAAAATGTCCAACAAAAAACGGTTCATTCATAGTAACATTTTTTACAGCCGTAATTTTATGTCCCGCCTCAATACTTAACACTCTGTCAATAAGTAAAAAAGGCGGTCTATGCGGGATTACAGACATAATTTCATTAATATCCATCATAACAAAAATTTCCTTTCGTAAGGCGCTAAAACAACTCTGAATACTCACAGAATTATTCGGCGTCAAAATATAAATATGGTGACAAAATTTCCAAATATTATTATAATCCAAATTTTAATTAAAAGCAACAGCGGAAATTCAAAGCTTAAAAAAATATTGTTAAAATCTTGTACTTTGACCAAAATCACTCACTTTCTTGAAAGAAAGTGAGTCAAAAAACTTTCATAAAACTATAGCAATTCAATTTAAAAATTGACAAAAGTACACTAAATAAAAATTATTTCCACAAGACACCAGAATGAGAGCATAATCGGAAACCCGCGCCAACTGACATCAGAGCGGAGAAAATAATTTTTAGCCGGCAAACTTGTTTATTTTTAGGTTGGATTGCTGTAAATTCACAGCAATTCCAAAATTACCGTGGCTTAAAGTTTGGGGATATTTCATTCAGACAATTCTAAACAAAGGCTGATTATATTCAACCATATTGTCGTTTGAAACCAAAATCTCAACAATTTCCCCGCTATAAGGACTTTTAATTTCATTCATAATTTTCATCGCCTCAATTATACAAAGCAAATCTCCTTCTTTGACTTTATCGCCAACCTTAACAAAAGGCGGTTTATCAGGGCCGCTGCTTTGATAAAAGGTTCCCACAATAGGTGCTTTAACAAGATTTCCGCTTTTAATCTCAACCTTTTCTTGAGGCATAATAGTAATAGGCTCAGAAATATTCTCAGGAATAATAGAAGATTCAATTTTAGGGTCAAAATTTTGAGAAGCGAGAGTTTGAACAGAATAATTACTATTATTTTGAGAATTTTTTTTCATTTTAACGTAAAAGTCGCCTTTTTTATACTCAAACTCATTAAAAGAAGAATTATTTATTATTCCGATAAGCTCTTTAACGTTATCATAGTTCATTTCTATTTTCCCTCCCACTTTTTAATACAAAGAACAGCGTTATGACCGCCGAAACCCAATGTATTGGATAAAGCGTATTTCATTTCCCTCTCAATTCCTTTGTTAGGAACGTAGTTTAAATCAAGTTCAGGGTCAGGAATTTTATATCCGACAGTCGGCGGAACAAAATTATTTATAAGAGCCTCAATAGAAGCTATAGCCTCTATCGCTCCGGTAGCCCCAAGAAGATGCCCTGTCATGGATTTTGTTGAACTAACGGGAATGTCATAAGCCCTTTCACCAAACAAATCTTTTATAGCGATAGTTTCCGCTTTATCATTAGCGTTTGTACTTGTGCCATGAGCGTTAATATAAGTGATATCATTTTTATCAACTTTGCCCTCATCCATAGCGGCTTTCATAGCGAGTCTAGCGCCCTCTCCGTCAGGCAGAGGGGCCGTCATGTGATTAGCGTCACAAGTAGAGCCATATCCAACAATCTCACCATAAATAACAGCATTTCTTTTTAAAGCATGTTCAAGCTCCTCAAGAAGAAGAATTCCTGCGCCCTCACCCATAACAAAACCATTTCTCTCAGCATCAAAAGGAATTGAGGCGCGAGACGGGTCATCATTTATAGAAAGAGCCTTAAGAGAGGTAAACCCGGCAATACCGATTTTTGTTACCGAAGCCTCGGCTCCGCCGGCAAGAATAATATCAGAATAGCCATGTTTAATATTTCTAAACGCCTCTCCGATACAATTAGAACTTGTAGCACAGGCTGTAACTGTTGACGTACATGTTCCTCTCGCTCCAAACTTAATAGCGATATGACCTGCCGCCATATTTATAATAGCCATAGGAATAAACAAAGGAGCGACTTTTGACGGTCCTTTCTCACTCATTTTAATAACTTGTTCCTCAATAGTGCCGAGCCCGCCTATTCCAGAGCCAACCATAACGCCGAATCTATTTTTATCCACGTTATCAAGGTTAATTTTACTCATCTCAACAGCCTCGCAGGCGGCGGCAACAGCGTATTGACTATATTTGTCCATTCTTTTTGTTTCTTTTTTATCAATAGTCAGTGTTGGGTCAAAATTTTTCACTTCTCCCGCGACTTTTACCTTCATACCCTCGTTGTCAAAATTTGATATAAAATCAATTCCGCACTTACCATTTTTTATGCTTTCCCAAAATTCCGAAACATTATTTCCAACAGGAGAAATCGCGCCCATACCGGTAACAACAACTCGTTTTTCCATAACAATAACCTCCAAAATTGTAATTATACGATATTCACCTTACATAACCATACCACCGTCAATATTGATAACCTGTCCCGTAATATATTTATTTTCCGCCAAGAACACAGCGAGATTAGCGACCTCCTCAGGCTTTCCAAAACGTTTCAACGGAATTGTCTCAAGACAAGATTGTTTCGCTTTATCCGAAAGAACCTCAGTCATAGACGTCTCTATAAACCCCGGAGCGATAGCGTTGCAAGTAATCCCTCTTGAACCCAGTTCTTTGGCTGTTGACTTTGTAAAACCTATAATTCCGGCTTTGCTTGCTGAATAATTAGCCTGACCAATATTTCCGGTAACTCCCACAACACTCGACATGTTAATAATAGCGCCGCTTTTTTGTTTAAGCATTATTTTACTCACATATCTTGTTGTATTAAACACACTTTTAAGATTAACCTCCAGAACCGAGTCAAAATCATTTTCGCTCATCCGCATAATTAAAATATCTTTTGTTACTCCGGCATTATTAACAAGAACATCAACAGTTTTAAAATTTGATACAGCTGTATCAATAAGTCCGCATGCTTCCCCGAATTTACCAACATCCGCTTGATAAGCTATACACTCAACACCTTTTGATTTAATTTCCGAAATCAAATCATCAGGAACAGAACTTCTATAATTCAATACAATATTAGCGCCGTTCTCAGCGAATTTCAAAGCGATAGCTCTGCCTATACCTTTTGCTCCGCCTGTTACTACAACAGTTTTATTTTTCAACATTCCAAACCAAGTCCTTTACAAGTTTTTTCCAAAGATTTTAAATTCTCAACATTATACACAGCCACATCTTTGCTTACCTTTTTCACAAAAGAAGACAGCGTCTTTCCGGGACCAAGCTCCACAAAAGTATCAACACCAAGTTCTATAAATTTACGCACAGTTTGCTCCCACTTTACAGAGTTCATTACTTGCTTTGTAAGGGTATCAACAATATTTTCTCTTGAGACAAAATCACCTGTCAGATTAGTAATAACAGGAATATTCATTTCATTTACTGTAATATTACGCAGCTCAATATTAAGCTTTTCAGAAGCCGACTTAAGCAAAGGAGTGTGAAAAGGGCCGCTGACATTAAGACGAACCGCCCTTTTAGCGCCTTTTTCAATAACAAGTTCTTCAGCCTTTTTAACAGCGTCAGTCTCTCCCGCTATAACAATTTGTCCCGGAGCGTTATAATTAGCAATCATAACCTTTCCAACCTCCGCCGCCTCATTACAAGCCTCTTGTATTTTTTCAGCGTCAAGATTTAAAACAGCGCTCATAGCACCAACTCCTGCGGGTACAGCCTCTGTCATAAATCTGCCTCTTTTTCTCACAAGAGCGACAGTCTCCTCAAAATCAAGAGCTCCGCTGGCCACCAAAGCGGAATATTCCCCAAGACTAAGACCGGCGGCATAATCTCCTTTTAAACCTTTTTGTTTCATAAGCTCAAATACAGCTATACTCAAAGTTAAAATAGCCGGTTGTGTAAACTCAGTTTTATTCAAGTCATCGTTCTCACCAAAGCAAAGTTCTGATATTTTAAAACCTAAAATCTCATCAGCCTTATTAAAAATATCTTTACAAACATCAAAATTATCAAAAAGCTCTTTTCCCATTCCAGCGTATTGAGCTCCTTGTCCGCCAAACATCAAAGCAATTTTCATAAAAAATCCACCTATTCTATAATTTACAAATATTACATTAAAGAACACTTTTTATAATATCGTCAAAACCGTTAACAAGCTCATCAATAATTTCTTTACAAGTTTGCTCTTTGTTAACCATACCGGCGATTTGACCCGACATTACAGAGCCAAAATCAACATCCCCATCTATAACCGAACGCTGAAGAGCGCCTTTTCCAAGCTCCTCAAATTTAGCGTTAGCCGCTTCCTCATCAATCAAATTTTTCTCAATTTTCTCAAGTTCTCTGGCAAGCCTGTTTCTGATTACACGAACAGGATGTCCCGTAAACTGTCCTGTAACAGTCGTGTCGATATCCTTAGCTTTAAGAATCACATTTTTATAATTTCTGTGGACATTGCATTCTTTCGCCACAAGAAATCTTGTTCCGATTTGGACGGCTTTAGCTCCAAGCATAAAAGCGGCGGCGATACCTCTTGAGTCCGCGATGCCACCCGCCCCAATAACAGGAATATTAACAGCGTCAACAACCTGCGGCAAAAGCGCCATTGTAGTCAATTTTCCAACATGTCCTCCCGACTCCATACCTTCCGCTATAATAGCGTCAGCTCCGTTTTTTTCCATACGCTTAGCCAAAGCCACACTTGGAACAACCGGAACAAACTTAATATTGTTAGACTTAAACTTCTCAAGATATTTTCCCGGATTTCCGGCCCCTGTAGTAATAACTTTAATACCCTCCTCACATACAAGATCAACAATTTCATCAACGAAAGGGGATAACAGCATAATATTAACACCAAAAGGTTTATCAGTAAGTTCCTTTGTTTTTCGAATTTCTTCTCTAACAACATCTGCCGGAGCATTCCCCGCCGCGATAATTCCAAGTCCTCCCGCGTTTGATACAGCGCTGGCGAGACTAGCATCGGCAATCCATGCCATAGCACCCTGAAAAATCGGATACTTAATACCTAAAATATTACATAAATCTGATTTCATTTTATCACCCGTATTCAATTTATTTGTAGAAACAGTTTTAAATTAATGTTCTCGTTACATTGTTTTTATATAAAAATATGTAACCAAAGCAAAACAATAATATAATTCTAAAATTATATAAGCAATACCAGCAAATCCACAAAATTTGGATTTGCCGAAATTGCCTAAAACACACTCGACAGTCTTAAAAACTCACAAAATATCACTATTTATTTGGTTTGTTCCTCAACAAACCTTACAGCATCCGCGACAGTTGAAATTTCCTCAGCATCCTCAATTTTTATATCAAACTCATCCTCAATATCATTAATAATTTGAAATAGGTCAAGAGAATCCGCCTCAAGGTCTTTTTTAAAAGAAGTATCCATAGAAATCTCATCAACATTTTTTCCAAGCTGTTCAGCAATAATTTCTCTAATTTTATCAAAAATCATAAAACACCCTCCTAAATTTGAATTACAGCAGAACCCCAAGTCAATCCTCCGCCAAAGCCGGAAACAATGATTTTATCTTTTTCATTTATAAGCTTTTGCTCAACCATTTCACTGAGAGCGATAGGAATGCTCGCGGCAGACGTATTCCCGTATTTATCCATATTCATAAAAAACTTTTCCATAGGTAATTTTAGTTTTCTAGCGATAATCTCAACAATTCTGCTATTCGCCTGATGAGGAACAATATATTTAATATCATCAAAAGAAAGATTAGCTTTTTGAAGAACAGTATTAATACTCAAAGGAACCTTTCTTGTAGCGAAATTAAATATCTCCCTTCCATCCATTTTTACATATTTAAGTTTCTCGTCCAAATTCTCACAAAAAGCATTATTAACCGGCTTAAAAAATGAGGTCAAAGCGTCCGCTTTTTCTCCGTCACTGTGCAAATCCTCAGCGATAATACCTCCCCCTATATTCCCCCTTGTAAGAACACAAGCGCCCGCTCCGTCACCAAACAAAACACAGGTACTTCTATCACTCCAATCAAGCATTTTAGAGAGAGTTTCACCTCCCGCAACAAGAACATTTTCAAAAGCTCCCGTTTTAATAAATTTATCCGCCGCCGAGAGAGCGAAAATAAAGCCGGAACAAGCCGCGCCTATATCAAAAGCGGCGGCGTTTTTAGCGCCAATAATTTTTTGTACCATACACGCGCTCGAGGGAGTCGAAAAATCCGAAGACATCGTCGCCACAATTATAAGATTAATATCTGAGGGAGACAATCCCGCTCGCTCAACAGCGAGTTTTCCCGCGTTCGCACACATTTGAGAAGTATTTTCAGAAATGGAAATTCTTCTTTCTTTTATACCTGTTCTAGAAAAAATCCACTCATCGGAAGTTTCAACGATTTTACTTAAGTCATCATTTTTAACAATATTTTCCGGAACATATTTTGCAAAAGATGCTATTTTAGAATCATACATAAGCTTCTCCCCGTTTAAGATTATTATATTTTTCAATAAGATACCTGCTTAGATTGGCAAGAACCTCATTAAGCACGCTAACCTCCTGTTCACTGAGCCCAATAATAATTTCTTTTATCATATCGGAATGAACTTTATCATGAAATCTATAAAAAACCCTGCCTTTTTTTGTCAGAGAAATATTAACGACACGTCTGTCTTTAATACATCTTTCACGCTTGACATAATCTTTTTTCACAAGATTATTTATAGCCACAGTAAGAGTTCCGACAGTAATGTCCAAACGCTTTGCGACATCAGACATATTTTTTGGTTCATACATTCCAATAGCCGCGATTGTGTGGGCCTCAGTAACGGAAATATCTTTAAACACACCGTTTTTAAGGACTTTTTCCTCAATATTTAATATATCATTAAAAATCGAGGAAAAAAGTTCATTAACAGCAGATAAATTTTCTTTCATAACTTCATCCTCCGTTAATTTATGGAAACACCGACAAATTATTTTTATTATTACCTTTTTACGATATTTACTATAAAAAATATCGCCTAAATTTATACAACAGCGGTCGGTATATACTTTGATTATCAAACTTTTTGATTATCAAAGTATATTTCTCCAAGACAACACCAACAAATTATAGCAATTCAATTTAAAATAAACAAAAGTAGCCGAGATAAACTTATTTGCACAAGACGCTTAAAAGATAGCGTAGTCAAAAACCTGCGCCGACTGACAGCAACGCGGCGAAAATAATTTTTATCCAACAAACTTGTTTATTTTTAAGATTGGATTACTATAAATATAAAATAGCTCATAAGATATTCTCGACACAATAAAAGCTTTCAACTATGGGCAAAACCTATTGCAAAAAGCTCTGATAAAAAAAGTCAATAAAATCTTACCTCAAAACTATAAAATAACTGTTAAATGGTGTTGCTCAAATAAAGATTAGTCAATGCTTTTTATTATACAATATAAATAAACGTTTGTAAACAGTTTTTTATCAACTTTCACGCAAATATAAATTGTGTAAATTGCAATATCAAATAGGACATTTCATAGCAATTATAACATAATACCTAAATTTTCTAATTGTTTGCTGAATAATTCATTAGGAGTAAGATATTCAGCAAACTTTCCTGGAAGATTATTTATCCATTCCTGAATCCTGTTTATTGAAGTTTCGTTAACCTTATCAAAACTTTTTCCCTTGGGATAAAAGTATCTGACTAATGAATTTTGTTTTTCATTTGTTCCGCGTTCTCCCGATGCGTAAGGATGAGCATAATATATTTTTGTTGACGGAAGTGTTTCCGCAAGCTTAGTAAATTCATTTCCATTATCACTTGTTATAGTGAAAGAACTTGAAAAAAGATAAAAAAATAGATAAAATAAAAAAATGAGTTATCCAATAAAATATAGAAAAAGAGTAATTGAATACAGGCA
>CATJCJ010000355.1 GCA_949738935.1 uncultured Eubacteriales bacterium
TTCAACGCCGAAACCATACAAAAAATGTTGAACCCCTTTAAAATCAAGACTTTGGGACTTATATAATATAATTTACACCAGATTTACACCAAATTTACATATTAAAAATCTTTTAGCTCACTCCGCGCATTACTCTAAAGAATTCTTCATTAACGAAATCATCCTCAACTGATATATAGATATTTTCAGTTGTTTTATAAGAAGAATGTCCCACTATCTTAATGAGTGCATTTGGATTTATATTTAATTCTGCCATTCTTGTACAGAAAGTATGACGGCAAATATGACATGTAATATTAGGCAGTTTTTCATCGTGACTACTATTATATTCATTTACTATTCTATGTGCATACTCATTAAATCTTGCAGTCAATATAGGAAGTCCTGATCGTGTGTGTAGTACAAATCCTTTATAACCATCAACGCATGAACCGAATTTAAGAGAATCAAAATATGTTGTTTCTTTTAGCTCTCTCAAAAGTTCATACACATCATCTGACATGGGTACTTTTCTTTTACCATTTGAAGTCTTTGTGACATCAATATGATAAGCAGTTCTACTCTTTTCATCACCTAATATAAATTGATGGTCAACGGTAATAATACGATTTTTAAGGTCTATATCTTTCCATGTAAGACCAGACATTTCTCCAACTCTAAGTCCAGTAAGAAGCATTAATTTAAATCCCAAAAGATAATTATGACCATTTTTATTGTTTTCGCAAGCAGTTAAAAATATATCTGTTTCTTTTTTTGTCAATGCATTTCTATGATTAGCTTTTTTATATGGATCGATACATTTTTTCACAAAATTTTTTCTAATTATATCATCATCATATGCCATCTCGAAAACACCATTGAGATATTTGTGTATACATTTTATAGTCCCATTTGAAAGACCCCTTGCAGATAATTCTTTATAAAATAGTACTATATCACTTTTAACAAGCTTATTTATTTTACTCTTTCCAATCCAAGTTTCAGAAATCCATCGTTCGTATTCTATTTTATACTTAAATTTTGTACGTGGTTTTATATTCACATTTTGTTCTAAATACCGTTCAAACATTTGATTAACCGTTGATTCCGAAGTATAAATACCATCCATTATATCTCTATTGATTTCTTTTTCTTTTCTTCTGAGTTCATTTAATGTGGGAGCATATACAGTCTTCCTATTTTTGCAAACATCATAATAGCGATACATATAAGTGCCATCCTTGCGTTGTGACTCACCTTTATTTAATATTTTCCCTTTATTATCCTTCCTTCTTTCCATATTTTTCAGCCTCCTTTATTTAAAAGAAGCCTCAATGTGATAAAAAGATTATAGCACATTAAAGCTTCTTTGTGAACCGATACAATTATCCGATATCTTATAAAGTATTCAAATTATTAAGATACTCCTTAAATTTTTCTCTCTTAATGAGTCTTCGAGTACCATTAAAAAGCACAAAATCACATCCTTTAATGTTAGTCATGTCCCGTATTTGATTTATGCCTATATTAAATAATGCTGCTGCTTCTGGTAACGTTAAATTAACTTTTTCCCAGATTGGAACTTCTATCTTCATAGGATCCATCTCCTTCTGATCCATCTCCTTCTTATAAATTATTTACAACTAAACCAATTTTATACATTTTTAGTAATTATATTCCTGTACTTCCAAATCCACCATTCCTTTTCTCAGCCGTATCATCATCATAGGTAATGCCATATTCCATAAAAATTCCCTGCGCTATCCCATTCCCACTACTAATTAGTACAGTCCTATTCTCATTGGTGTCATTAGTCAATTTCAAAAATATGTGTCCTTCATTATCTGAGTAATAGTAATCCTCATCTACTATACCGACCGTATTATTAAGCTGTAAACGATACTTGAACCCCAAACCACTGCGCGGGTAACACTGAAGAACCCATCCTTCATCCATCTTGCACCGGATCCCTGTAGGGATTTTAATTGTTTCACCTGGGACTAAATCAAAATCAATCGGTGAGTAAAGATCATACCCTGCTGAACCTTTTGTAGCCCTTCGTGGCAATTTAATATTATTATATATTTCAGTGATTATATGGTCTGGCTGATTACCAAACGTATCAATCCAATCTTTAATAAACTGATTTAAACTCACCTTTTCAAATTTTGCAACTGTTTTCATATGCCTTATACCTCCATATCCGAAATAATCATAGCATTTTTCATAGTTTGTAATTCTTTATTTAAATTATTTTTTACTATCTTCAATACATCATTTTGATCTGAATTAGAGTACTTTTTATCATAAAAATGTATATATAAGTTACCTGAGCATGATTCAACAATATCATATCCAATGTATCCATATGATTTAAACGCTCTAAATTGTACTTCAATAACAGAAGAATTCTTATATTTATATAATGGAACAGATAATGTATATGTTATTTCATTCCTATATTTTCTTTTCCTAAATCCATAATCTAAAAGAATTTTATCATCACATTTTTTATGCAGTTTTATTTGTTCCAAAACATCATCCTTTCTTTAATTCGACGTATTCGCAAGGTATACATTGACCAAAATAATATGTTTTATCTTTGATATCGCAGTATACTTTTATTTTAGACTTATCTGTTCCATCTATGACAGAATGGATACATTTTTCACATTCACTTGTAATTATCATATTCATTTTTTACTTATGCTCTTTTCTAAGTATTTATTATAATCATTCCACATTCCAATCGAATGTATATAATTCTTCCCAGATAATCCTTTTAAAGCCATATCAGCCTTAATGTCTTCCCAGGTATGTCTTTTTGTTACCAATGTTTTTAAATAATTGTTTGTAATATGTGTTAGAGTTATTATTTGTTTTTCTCCTAGATTACCAATAATAATCTTGTAAACTGCTAAATCTTCATCTGGTATTTTATATGTTTTATTTTTAGGTAAATTTCTCGAACTGAATGGACTGATATTTGCACCGCTTGTCTTTGGTCTTAGATATTTTTCTAATATATTTAAATTCTTTGCCTTAAATTGAAATAAGACTTCTGCATCATTTTCTTCCTTATTATATATGATATCTTGTCCCAGTTCCTCTTCTATTGCTTTTACTATATTGTGTCCTCTTACTTTTGAAGGAATATATGCTTCCAGGACAGCTTTGCCATAATAGAAAATCTTTACATTATGGTAACAGTCTATATAACAGTCTATATCTTCATAGGTATCATCTAATTTTCTGGAAAATTGGTTTGTTGTCTTATCATATTCACACTTGACACGATACTTCCCTTTATAATGTGATATTAAATAATTGGCTATATTGAATCACCTCCGATCAGCTAATATTCCTCATAGTCTATTTCGCATTTTTCTCCTGGGGCAAATTTTTCAGCTTCATTAACTTTTGATAACGCAGTGTTTCTATCAAAAAATACAATTTCCCCAATGTCATTATTATTAAAAAGATATGCACGTTTATCTCTTTTATCTACAGCAGAAAACCATGTCTCCCTTATCGTACGTACTTTTAAATCACATACTTCATAAATTCTTGTTTCAGGGATAATTCTTGCATAATATAATTCATCTTTTCTTTTTACCTGCACCATAACACTATTTCCCCAGATTGCAATGATTTTTGTATATCTACTACTTTTTGATTTTTAGATCCTCGCCATTTGAGCGTGATATTTCGCTGAGAATCATCATATTTCCCATCTACCAATACATCAATATTTTTTATAATTTCTATACGTTTTCTATCTTGTTTGATTAAGTATGCCTTATCATCTACTTTAACAGGCTGTTTATTTAAAGGATTTAGATGATAATATGAAGGATGAAATGTAAAAATTGTATCATCAAAATATTTACATGTAGATATCGTATACCCTGTATACATCCATATAGATTTACGAGGACTTGAAAGACGGATTTCATTGACTAAATTTAATACATCATCCAAGTTATTTTCTGATAAAGGATCAGATTGAATGTAATCGTTTAATATACACCAATTAATATAAGTTAATTCAGCAGAATTTAGTAATTTCTTAAA
>CATJCJ010000356.1 GCA_949738935.1 uncultured Eubacteriales bacterium
CCACAAATCGTTCAGAATTTATATACTTTTTTTATAAAATTTTATACAAATTTTATCTTTTGCTTTTTCAAAAATTATACATAGTATTTATAGCAATTCAATTTAAAGATGAAAAAACCAAGACAATAAATTTAATTATAAAGTAGAATTATAATTGTTAAAGCAATACCGCATAATTCGATAAAATAGATTTTAGACGATATTTTTCAGTACAAGAAAAAAGCTCGCAATCATAGTCGTAGCAGTATTTCAAAAAAAATCAGGCAAAGTATGGCGAAAAAAGGTCTGTCAAGCGGCACTGCGGAGGTTATTGAACAGGTCTATTATAGTTGCGGCTCCAAGCGAAAACAAAAAAAGGAACTTTAAAAAAATACCGTCAGACTCAAGTTCATTGAGTTTGACGGTATTTTTTATAATCACTTAAAAAATCTCACATCAACATCAGCCACACTATCAGAGTTTGTAACTTCCTCAAAAGTAAAATCACCATTTTCATCAGTACCAATAATAACCTCACAATCTGCCGCATCATCACCATAACTAACGTCAGAATCACCGCTCTCATTATTATCATTACTCTCAAGCAATTTTTTAACAGCTTTTGGGTCAGCTTTTGATTTATCAATAGGAACAGTAAACAGAGCGTTAGCTTTTTTAAAATCATCAGCAAATTTAATGGTACCGTCATTATTTACAGAAAATATATCACTTCCGGGAGCCATTCCAAATTCCTTAGATTCCTCATACATAGCTATATAAACTGTGTGGTCAGCAAATATCTCAATATTATCACACTCAGTAATAAAATAATCCACATAACCATCATCTGAAATAAATTCATATTTACCTCCGCCCATAGTAAAAATATTTACTTCCCAAGGTTTATAACCGGAAACAAGCGGAGTAACCATAATACCAGGATAATCAGAAAATTTCTCACCATTATTTTTCACAACAGCGCTTACAATATAGCTTTTATTTTCATCAGCATCCGTAAACTTACTCAATCCCTTACCCGAAGCGATTCCAAGAACATCAAAAGTATAATCACCGCTTTTTTGAGGAACAGAATCGAATCTTTTATCATCAGAAGTAAATACTTCAGCCAATTTATCATCTTCCATACGCATAGCCACATCTTTAGGCAAAAGAATTTGATGGGCTGCGACAGCGCTTACAGAAATCATAACAGCGGCAACTGCCGCTACAAAAGGAACACTTATCACTCTTTTTTTATTTATCATGTTATTATCCTCCTTTATTTTTCTCATAGTCAGCTCCAAAACTCTTTTGTTAGAGGTCGGATTATTTTCAGTATTTATCTCAATAGACTCGTCGACAAAGTCATCAAACATATCTCTAATATCCCAGCTCACTCAAATCGCCTCCCCGCTCTAAAATTTCTTTCAGTTTATTTCTGCCTCTAAGCAATTTACTTTTAACAGTTTGAGCGTTAATTTTCATATCATCTGAAATTTGATTTACGGTTTGATTATAATAATAATGTCTGATTATAATCTCCCTATCATCAGAACTTATTTTAAGCAAAGCCCTTTTAAGCAAACAGCTTCTTTCACTTTTTTCCAAAGATGAAAAAGGAGTATCGGCAGAAACAATCGTGGAATTATCATCAAGAGGCTCATAAGATAATTTTTTTTTACGTAAAAAAGATTTCGCTTTATTTCTGGAGGTTGTGCCAAGCCAGCCGCGCAAATGATATGTAGATAAAGACATCCTATTCTGCCAAAGCGCCAAGAAAACATCAGAGGCCAATTCCTCTATAGTTTCAATATCTGAAAATCCCCCAATCTGATTAGCTATAACAACAGACACATATGGATTATATTTTTCTATAACCACCTCCAATATTTTCTCATCACTTTTTTTCAATCGTCTCACGATATTTTTATCTTCCATATTCAGCTTTCACCTCCATATTTATTTTTATTTCAAATCTTTGAAAGCTTTCAACTATATAGACGCTATAAATTATAAAACGGTTGCGTGATTTTAAAAAAATTAAAAAAAACTTTAAAGAGCCCGCCGCAAGCGTAAAAATTGATTTTCGTATTGTCTTTCCAAAAAAACTTGAAAATTATAAAAAGTTAGCATATAATTGATACTAGATTTCAAATATATAATAAGGAGGCATTTTTTTGGAAAACTTTTTTTTAGGCAAAAGAAAAAATATCAATAAAACAATAGACAAAAGAAGTATTTTAATTTTGTTTGCCGGAACAGC
The DNA here is from genome assembly GCA_949738935.1 of uncultured Eubacteriales bacterium. Classification (GTDB taxonomy): domain Bacteria; phylum Bacillota; class Clostridia; order Lachnospirales; family CAG-274; genus MGBC114079. The sequence continues at coordinate 2,243 of CATJCJ010000356.1, forward strand.
GCCGACAAAAAGGGGTGATGAAAAATATCCCTTTTCTCCAGATAGAAATTTTTATTACTGTACAGGGCTTGATAATGAAAATTTAATTTACATGTCATATAGAGACAACGAAGAAATAAAAGAATATTTATTTATAGAAAGAGCAAATCCAACCGAGGCAAAATGGACTGGTGAAGTAATCGGCAAAGATGAGGCAAAAGAAAAATCGGGAATTTCTAATTTCAAATATACAGACGAGTTTGAATCCTTTTTTTCAAACATAGTATTCTCAAAAATGATTGAGAATGTATACCTTGATTTAGAAAATCGAGAAATGCGCCCAAATACCCCATCGTTTAATTTCTCCGAAAAACTTCAAAAAAATTATCCATATATATCTATTAAAAACCTTTATCCTCACCTTTCAGAATTAAGAAGAATAAAACTTCCTTTTGAGATTGATAAAATAAAAAAAGCAATAAATATAACAAAAGACGGCATTCTGCTTATGATGAGAAACTCAAAACCGGGTATGTATGAATATGAGATTGAGGCATATTTTGATTTCGCTGTAAAATCCGGCGGAGCGAATGACTTCGCCTTTAAATCAATAGTCGCCGGCGGAAAAAACGCCGCCATTCTGCACTACTCAAAAAATAACAGTAAATCAAAAGATAACGACTTAATACTATGCGATGTAGGAGCACAATATAAATACTATAACAGCGATATTACAAGGACATTTCCAATAAACGGAAAATTTACCGAAAGACAAAAAGTTATTTACGAAATAGTCTTAATGGGACAAAAGAAAGTTATAGAAAATATCAAACCCGGATTACCCTTTAAACACTTAAATAAAATTTTAAAAGAATTTTATCTTATTGAACTAAAAAAAATAGGCTTGATAAATAAAAATGGAACAATTGAAGACGTATCAAAATATTATTATCATAACGTAAGCCATCTTCTTGGACTTGAAACCCACGACGCCGGAAGACATAATGAGGGCGTTTTAGAGGAAGGAATGATATTCACTGTAGAACCCGGACTTTATATTGAGGAAGAGGAAATCGGAATAAGGATAGAAGATAACATACTTGTAACAAAAGACGGATGTGAAATCCTATCAAAAGATATTATAAAAGAAACAGCGGATATTGAGAAATATATGTCCTCGAATAAAGGCAGCCTATTATGAGTATACTTGAAAAAGAACTATACATTCCGGTAAAAAAATATTTTGAGAGAAAAGGATATAAAATAAAAGGAGAAGTAAAAGACTGTGATATAGTAGGAATAAACGGAGAAACAATCTTAATTGTAGAGTTAAAAAGAAACTTCAATTTAAAATTAATCTACCAGGCCATGGAACGTCAAAAAATAACAAATCTTGTATATGTGGCTATTCCACGTCCAAAAAATTTTAAAGCAAAAAAATTTAATCCAATGTTTGAGCTTTTAAAAAAACTGAATATCGGGCTTATTGTAGTAAGCTTCGGAGAAAAAAGGACTCTTGTTCAAATTATTTCAGACCCTGTCCAAAAAAATCAGAAAACAGGAATAATCTATAGTAAAAAAAATGATATAATTTATGAATTTAACGGCAGAAAAGGCGATTTCAACATTGGCGGAAAAAACAAAACAAAAATAATAACAGCCTATAGAGAGAAATCCATTGAAATCGCCTGTTTCCTTGAGATTATAAAAAAAAGCAGCGGCGCCAATCTCAAAAAGCTTGGCTGTGATAAAAATTCCACATCAATTATGTACAAAAATTTTTATGGTTGGTTTTCAAAACTCTCAAAAGGAATTTATACACTATCAGAAAAAGGCGTAAATTATTTAAATAGCAATGAATTCTCGGATATAATCGAATTTTACAGAAAAGAGGCAAAAATAAAATGTTTGGAATATCAAGAAATGAAAAATGCTGGTGCGGAAGCGGAAAAAAATACAAAATATGCCACGAAAGAAGTGATGAGAAAAAATTAAGCCAATATGTCTCCAAGGGATACATTATTCCAAAAAGAGAACTAATATTAAACCCAGAACAAATAGATGGAATAAGAAAAAGCGCGAAACTCTCAATTAAAATAATGGACGAAGTTGACAAAATCGTCAAGGAGGGAGTCACAACAGAAGAAATCAATACCCTTGTACATAAAATGACGACAGACGCCGGAGCAATCCCCGCCACACTAAACTACGAGGGCTTTCCAAAAAGCGTATGTACTTCCATAAACAACGTGGTTTGCCACGGAATTCCCGGAAAAACTCAATTAAAAAATGGAGACATCCTAAATGTCGACATAACCACAATTCTGGACGGATATTATTCAGACATGAGCAGAATGTATATGATAGGGGAAGTATCAAATGATGCAAGAAGACTTGTTGAAGTAACAAAAGAGTGTTTGTATACGGGAATCAAAGCTGTAAAACCATACACCCCAGTCTCTGAAATCGGAAATGTCATAAATGACCTGGCAGACAAAGAGGGTTATTCTGTTGTCAGGGCGTTAAGCGGTCATGGTGTGGGTCTGAATTTTCATAACGACCCAATAATTGAACACTTCCGCACAAACAGAAAAACAATGATTATGGTTCCGGGAATGGTTTTCACAATCGAGCCAATGATAAATCAAGGAACTTTCGACTGTGATATTCTTGAGGACGACTGGACAGTAGTAACAAAAGACGGAAAACTCTCAGCTCAATGGGAACACACAATTCTTGTGACAGAAACAGGAGCCGAGATTATAACAAAATAAAAAATAATACCAAAGGAGGAAAATAATGGAAAAAGAAAAAATAAAACTATGGAAAGATACAGAAACTCCTTTTTTCAATAAAGATTTCAATACTAACGATAATATAAATACCTCAACCATAACCCCTTTTTTACTTAATGACAAAAAAATACACCCTTGTATTATTATTGTTCCGGGAGGCGGATACACTCATAGAGCGGAACACGAAGGAGCACCAATAGCGAAATGGTTGAATGAACGAGGAATAAACTCATTTGTAGCGAATTATCGTGTTGAGCCGTATAGTTATCCCGCTCCCATTATCGACGTAAAAAGAGCCATAAAATTTATAAGATTCCATTCGGAAAAATTTATGATAGACCCAAACAAAATAGGAATTATGGGTTTTTCAGCCGGCGCTCATATAGCTTGCTGCTCAGCCGAATACTATGATGATGAGGAATACTCACCAAGAGACGCTGTCGACAAAACCTCAGCGAGACCAGATCTTTGTGTTCTTTGTTATCCGGTAATATCAATGAAAGACGAGTTTTGTCATATGGGGTCAAAAGAAAGAATAGCAAAAAATAATCCCAAACTTGAAAAAAAATTGTCCTGTGAGGACAATATAAGAGAAGATATGCCGCCTGTATTTATATGGCATACTTTTGAGGACAAAAGCGTACCTGTAAGAAACTCTCTTGAAATGGCTATAGCTCTCAAAGAAAAAGAGATTCCCTTTGAGTTGCACATATATCCAAATGGGCGGCACGGTTTAGGTATGACAAAATGCGTTGACATAGACGGCACAAATAAATGGCCTGATAGTTTTGAAAACTGGCTCAAAAGAAACGGTTTTTAAAATAACTTTTTTACAAAATCCAGCATTTCCTTTTGAGTTTCAGCCTTGTTTATATAAAATCTAGCCTCAGCGCTATGAGGAATTCCCTTTATATATTTTCCAAAATGATGTCTCATTTCTCTAACAGCGGTATATTCGCCCTTATATCTTACAAGCATATCCAAATGCCTAAGAGCGAGGGCGATTTTTTCCTCCGTTGATGGTTCAGGCATAAGCTCACCTGTATTTATATAATGAACAGTTCTTTTAAATATCCATGGATTCCCCTCAGCGGCTCTTCCAATCATTACAGCGTCACATCCCGTATAATCAAAAAGAGCCTTAGCTTTTTCAGGACTCGTGACATCACCGTTTCCAATAACAGGAATTTTCAAATGTTTTTTTACATCTCTGATAATATCCCAGTCAGCGTTTCCGCTGTAGTATTCCTCCCTTGTGCGCCCATGCACAGCGACAGCTGCGGCTCCGTTTGCCTCAGCAACCTCTCCAATCTCAACAGCGTTTACACAAGAACCATCAAAACCCTTTCTAAATTTCACTGTAACAGGTTTTGAGACAGCCGAGGAAACCTTTTTTACAATTCTTCCAATAAGGTCAGGATTTCTCATTAAAGCCGAACCCTCTCCGTTTTTAACTATTTTAGGGGCGGGGCAACCCATATTAATATCTATAATATCAGCATACTTCTCAACCCTTTTAGCCATATTAGCGAGAATTTCGGGGTCAGAACCAAAAAGCTGAATAGCGGACGGACGTTCCTCATCAGCGACTTCAAGCATATTTTCAGTATTTTTATTATTATATAAAATACCCTTGGCGCTCACCATTTCAGAATACACAAGCCCACATCCGTATTCTTTACATATTTTTCTAAAAACAATGTCAGTCACACCTGCCATAGGAGCTAGAAAAACATTATTCTCCAGTATTAAATTACCTATGTTCATATTATCTCCTCAAATAGATTTTATACCATAAGCTCAAAGAGCCCAAAAACTCAGATTTTTCTCTTTTTATTTTATTAATCTCAAGTTTGGCTCCTATATCGTCAAAATCAAAATCATTTTCCTCCCCCATAGTTTCTATATATACATCACCGTTTTCATAAAATCCGATTGTAAACACGCAATGAAGTTTTTCCGCCATTGACGCGACAATAGCTTTCAACTCTTCTCTGATTTGAGGCGGAAGACTTTTTTCCATATCAGGATTTATATAATATTTTTTATTATAACAAGAAGCGGCGCTCAAGATATCTTTTTTCATTTTCAACCCCCAAAATTCAAACAAAGCATACCATCATTTTTCTATATATATTTACCATCTTGAAGTCTAACGGAAACCTCGCCGGAAACAACAGAAACCTTGCCGTCGTCATTTTTTATAATCAATTCGCCTTTATCAGATATTCCGACAGCTGTCCCAAATATAATTTTCTGTTTTGAGACAGCCTTTACTTTTTTACCTATATTCAAACAAATTTTTTCATACTCATCTTTAAAATAAACAAATCCTTTATCCGCGGTAAAATCAATATAAAACTTCTCAAACTCACACAAAACTTTGTTTAAAACATCAATCCTTCTAAATTCCGCGCCTGTCTCAATAAAAAGAGAGGTCGCTTTTTGTTCAAGTTCTCCAAAAAAAGCCTTTTCATTTACATTTATGCCAATTCCGACAACAGCATAATTTATTCTTTCCACCTCACAGCTTATCTCAACCAAAATCCCAACAGCCTTTTTCCCATTAATTATTATATCATTAGGCCATTTCAAAAAGGCGGGAATTCCAAGAGTCCTAAAAGCCGTACAAGTCGCCAATCCCACTATCAATGTAAGAGACGTAATATCACTCGGAAGAAAATTTGGTTTCAAAACTATTGAAAAAGAGAGATTTAAATTCTCAGAACAAAGCCAGCTGTTCCCAAGACGACCTTTTCCTTTTGTTTGACTTTCAGCAATAATCAAAAGACCTTCCTCGGCGAAATTCTGCGCCTGCCTTTTCGCTTCCTCATTTGTAGAGTCAATTTCTTTAAAAAATAAAAAATTCTTTCCCATATACTTGGTAGTCAAATTATTTTTTATCTCATACTCATTCAAAACATTAACGGTATTATTCAATAAATAACCTTTATTAGTCGTAGAAACTATATCATACCCCATTTGTTTAAGTTTAGAAATATTTTTCCACACAGCGCTTCTGGATATATTAAAAACCCTGCCAATTTCCTCGCCCGACACAAAAGAATTATTTTTTTTCAAAAGTTCCAAAATTTTATATTTCATAAATATATTCGTCCTTACTATAACACCAATTTATGGTCAATACACTTAAAAACAGACAAGTTCCGCATATAAAAATCATCTTGTTTTGAACATATCAGTTATATTGGAAGAAGTGGGATTATTAGGATTTTTCGACCTGTTGCTCTCTCCCGTCGGATATTTCACTTCCATCATTTTATCTATATAAATATCTTGAAGCTCAAAATCTTTATCTTTAAATTTATCGGCTAATTTCTCTTTCATAGCCTCTTTCACATACTCCATACTTTTATCGCTTGTAAGTTTTTCATATCCAATAGAATTCAAAACATCAGATACAATCTGCTCATACTCCAAACTATTCATAGAATTCATCTCTTGAATTTTACCCTCAAAGCTCATTTTTACATTAAAAGTTTTAGAGTTTTCCATTCCAACAGAAACAGAAACCTCATTTCTGTTAATTAAAACAGAACCATCTTCTATAAAAGAAACCGTAAGAGCCACTCCGCAAACAAGAATAAATACAACTATTAATATAGCTATAATTCCTGAACGGTCACTTTTCTTTTTATTGTCCTTACCCGCCATATAAATACCCCCTTGCGAATTAAACATATAATCTCATACTTTACATACTCGCTCTAAGTTTTCTCAAACATTCCTCGTCAAACTCATAATCCGTATTACAAAAATGACAATGAAGAGTCGCCTTTTTGTCTGTATTTATTATGTCATCAATTTCCTCTTTGCCTATACTCAAAAGCGCGTTTTCAACTCGTTCTCTTGAGCAGCCGCATTTAAAACCCACATTAATTTTATCAAGAATCTGAGGATTAAACTCACCAAGAATATCCTGCAGAATGTCCTCAGGCGTCATACCCTTCTCAAACATTGATGTAACAGATTTTATCCCTTGCATTTTATTTTCCAGTGCGGAAACAATCCTGTCATCAGCGTCAGGTAAAACTTGAATAACAAATCCTCCCGCTTGTTTAACAGTATAATCCCTATCAATAAGAACGCCAAGAGCAACAGCCGATGGAACCTGCTCTGAAACAGCGAAATAATATGTCAAATCCTCAGCGATTTCACCGGAAAGAAGAGGTATTTGTCCAACATAAGGCTCCTTAAGCCCAAGGTCTTTTATAACCGTAAGACTGCCTTTTCCCAAAGCTCCAGATACATCAAGTTTTCCATTAGATTTAAGAGGAATATCAACTAAATTGTTAAAACAATATCCCTTAACATCAACATTGTTATTCGCCGTAACTATAATACCTCCGCCGGGCCCATCACCTTTTATGTTTATTGTAAGTATATCTTGGTCATCCTTAAGCATACACCCCATCAAAGCGCCGCCTGTCAAAGTTCTTCCTAAAGCGGCAGTCATAACAGGCGAAGTTTTGTGTGTCAAAAAAGCCGTGTTAACAGTCTGTCTTGTACAAGCGACAAAAGCCCTCACACTGCCTTCTCCCGCCGTAGCCCTCAAAATATAATCCATAATACCCTCCTACTTTTATAAAAACATCAAATTTATAGAAATTAGCAGAACTTTTAAGCTCAGCCGGCAAAAAAGTTTCTTAATATATCAGTTTTTTTGAAGCTTACCTGTATATTTTTTTATTGGTTCACTATAAATTGATTGACTTATTTTCCGCTTTCTCTCGCGACAAAAAAAATTCTCTCACTATTGCTTTTAGGCGGAAAAAATGTCATTTCATCATAAACAGCCAGAAACTCAAGTCCTGATTTAATAATTAAATCCTTAATTGCCTCTATGGTATATCCTTTTTCATAATGCTCTTCCTCAAATCGTTCATATAAGCCCGACTTATCATCTCTTATAAAAAAATTTGTATAATACTCATTTACAGACTCATCCTCATCAAAATAATTTTCCCAAGTATACGCAGAACTCTCCCCAGACTGAGAAAAACTGTTACTCGCCAAAATATATTTAAATTTATATATGGTATTCAAATCAAATATAAAAAGACCTTTAGGCTCAAGGTAATTATTAACAAGCTTAAAAACCTCAAAAAGCTCTTCCTCCTCAAGAATATAATTTATACTGTCACAAAGGCTCAAAACACAATCAACGGTTCCATATAGCTCAAATTCTCTCATATCCTGCTCAAGATAGAGTATCTCCGAATGATTTAAACACGCCTTTTCCCTGGCGAAAGAGAGCATATTCTCAGAACAGTCTATTCCTATCATATCATACCCCATATTATAAAGCCTTTGAGTAATATTTCCCGTTCCGCATCCAAGCTCAGCTATCAATTTTGGAGACAAAGAAAATTTATCCCAAATTCTCTTAATATACTCAATCCATTCATCATATGGAGTATCCGCCATAAATTTATCATACACCTTTGAAAAATTCTCATACGCCACATAACTCACCTCAAATCAAAACTTAAGTGCCCAAAACCCATAATTTAATAACAGCGAGAGTTTCCCTCAAATAAGATGGAAAAGCCGATTTCCACTCATCATCAGCAGGATAACAAACCGTCTGTATTCCTGCGTTTTTAGCAAGATTATATGAACGATAACAATGAAAACGATTAGTTATAAATACCGTTTTATAATTATTTTTTTCTCCCTCAAAAAAATCATCAAGAATTCTCTTTGAGTAGAAAAAATTTTCATAAGTTGAAGAAGACTCGCTCTCTTGCATTATCCTTTCTTTCGGTACATTACGCTCAATAAGATACTTTTCCATAGCGTACGCCTCAGTAACTTCCTCAAAAGGCCCCTGACCGCCGCTAACAACAATCACAACACCAGGATTTTCCTGAAAATACTCAACACAAGCGTCAAGACGTTTTTTAAGAGTGTCAGAAACCTCTGAACCTTGAAGACCACACCCCAAAACTATAACAGCGTCATCTGATTTATCAGATAAAGGAACCCCAAAAGTAAAAGCGATAAAAGACATTAAAACAATAAGCAACAATATTCCAGCCCAAAAAATTATTATAAGAACCGCTGTAAATTTATTTTTTTGAAACTTTGTCCCACACAAATAAAAAAACAAAAAAACCCCGCCAAGACAAAATACCATAAGATTTCCAACATTATATCCCCCAAATACAAAAAGAGCGATTCCATAAACAAAAAATATCAAAGAAATCACGCTAAAAGGCGTAAACTTAAAATTCCGTATCATAATCAAACTTCTCCAAACACGATAAATAAAATCACATAAATTTCCTCGTAATTTTATTATACTCACACTCAGCCAAAAAATCAACTGAATTTTTTCTTAATGAAATCAATTTTTATTAAAATATTGACAATAAAGTTTAAGTGGGATATAATTTTAAAGATAACCTGTGAAACATTGAAAAATCAAAGTTTCCACAACTATAAGGAGTGTATTTTAAATGGCAGACGAAAACAAAAAAATAGTATTAACCTATGAGGGTTTAAAAAACCTTGAGGATGAACTTGAAAACCTCAAAGTCGTAAGACGTAAAGATGTAGCCGCCAAAATCAAAGAAGCAAGGGGACAGGGCGACCTTTCTGAAAACGCTGAATATGACGCCGCCAAAGAGGAACAAGCTGAAATCGAGGCAAGAATCATCACTATAGAAAAAATGCTAAGAAATGCCGAGGTTATAGACGAGGAAGAAATCAGCACAGGAAAAGTAAACATCGGCAATAAAGTAAAACTTTATGATGAGGAATTTGAGGAAGAAATCGAGTATACAATTGTCGGTTCAGCGGAGGCTGACCCGTCAATAGGAAAAATATCAAATGAATCCCCCTTAGGAATAGCTCTTTTGGGACATTCTATAGATGATATTATTGACGTTGACGCGCCTGATGGAATATTAAAATTCAAACTGCTTGATATACAATAATAGGAGTGAAAAAAATGGCTGATAATCAAAATGATTTGAACGAACTTTTAAGAATAAGAAGAGAAAAACTCTCAACATTGCAAGAAGCGGGCAAAGACCCTTTTCAAATAGTAAAATATGACGTCTCAAATCATAGCAAAGAAATAAAAGATAACTTTGAGAATTTTGAGGGAAAAGAAGTTACTGTAGCCGGAAGACTCATATCAAAAAGAGTTATGGGAAAAGCGTCGTTCTGTGACATTTTAGACAGAGACGGAAGAATACAAAGCTACGTCAGCAAAAATGACATAGGTGAGGAAAGCTACGCTGACTTTAAAAAACTCGACATAGGTGATATTGTCGGTATTAAGGGAGTTGTCTTCAAAACCCAAAAAGAAGAAATCTCAGTAAAAGCCCACGAGGTAACATTACTCTCAAAAAGTCTTCAAACTTTGCCCGAAAAATTTCATGGGCTAAAAGACCAGGATTTAAGATATCGTCAAAGATATGTCGACTTAATTGTAAATCCTGATGTAAGAGACACATTTTTTAAACGCTCGGCTATAATAAAAAGCATACGAAAATTTTTAGACGCCAGAGAATACCTTGAGGTTGAAACTCCAACCCTTCAAACAATTCCGGGAGGAGCGGCGGCAAGACCTTTTATTACCCACCACAACGCCCTTGATATAGATATGTATATGCGAATAGCGCTGGAGCTTCCGTTAAAAAGGCTTATTGTCGGAGGACTTGAGAAAGTTTACGAAATCGGCCGTGTATTCAGAAATGAGGGCATAAGTATAAGGCACAATCCCGAATTCACATTAATTGAGTTGTACGAGGCTTTTACCGATTATAAAGGTATGATGAATTTAATAGAAGACATGATAAGAACAGTAGCGAAAGAAGTAACCAAAAACACAACCGTCACATATCAGGGAACGGAAATAGACTTTGGTAAACCTTTTGAGAGAATAACTATGATAGACGCCGTAAAAAAATATGCCGATGTTGATTTTGACAAAATCGAAACAACAGAAGAGGCAAAAAAAATAGCCAAAGAACATAATATAGAGTTTGAGGAACGCCACGTAAAAGGAGACATTCTAAATTTATTTTTCGAGGAATTTGTTGAGGATAAACTTATCCAGCCAACTTTTATAATGGATTATCCTGTTGAGATTTCTCATCTCACAAAAAGAAAACCTGATAAACCAGACTATACAGAAAGATTTGAGCTTTTTGTAATGGGAAGAGAGCTTGCCAACGCTTATTCAGAGTTAAACGACCCAATAGACCAGCGAAAGAGATTCGAATACCAAGAAATGCTCCGAGCTCAAGGAGATGATGAGGCAAATATGATAGATGAAGACTTTATGCTTGCTCTTGAATATGGAATGCCCCCAACTGGTGGTCTTGGAATGGGAATAGACCGATTGGTTATGCTTCTCACAGACGCTCCGTCAATAAGAGACGTCCTGTTATTCCCGACAATGAAGCCGTTAAATCAGCAATAAATTATGTATACGCTTATTTTAAACGGTTCTCCGAGAAAAAACGGAGACACTGTAAAACTATTAAATATGATTACGCCTCAAATCAGGGGAAAATATAAAATCATTAACACATTTTTTGAGGATATTTCCCCCTGTAATGATTGCCGAAAGTGTTATACTTCCAATAAATGCTCAATAGAGGACAATATGACTGAGTTTTACAAATATATACTTGATGCTGATAACATATTATTAGCATCACCATTGCACTACTCAATGTTAAGCGGAAATCTTTTAAACTTTATATCAAGATTTCAATACTTTTTTGTTTCTCACAATATAAGAAAAGACAGTACGTTAAATATAAAAGAAAAAAGAGGATTTTTGGTTTTAACGGGAGGAGGAGCGACAAAAGACTTTTACCCCGCAGAAAAAATCGCTTCTCTCGTGTTAAGAGAAATTAACGCCAAGCTTGTAAAAATTTTAAAATATACTATCACAGATAAATTTCCCTTAAATAACTTTTCTTCTTTTGAGGAAAAACTAAAGCAAAAAATAACACAAGAAGTCCATGATTTTACAAAAACAATAAACGGAGAATAGTCATAACAACTATCCTCCGTTTATTATTTTTAATTATAACAATCAAGATTAAAAATAAACAAGTTTGCCTGCTAAAAATTATTTTAACAGTGTCAATGTCAGGCGGCATAGAACGATGACTATACTCTTCCTCCATTGCCTTGTGAAAATAATTTTTGCCTTGCTTCCTTTTGCTCATTATTAGACAGGCTTTTTTTAGATTTTAGACAGGTTCTTAAATAGGATTGCTATAAAAACTCATTTGATATTTCGGTAACAAAACATTCCTCAAAACCAAATTTCCCAGATATATACTCAGAGGCTCCGGCGCAAGTATCTCTATCTCTATATAATCCAAAAACAGAAGGTCCGCTTCCGCTCATCATAGCGGTCAAAGCCCCCTTATCAATCATAGAGCGTTTTATATCATCTATTATAGGATATTTAAAAACCGTAACAGACTCAAGCACATTGCAGACACTTTCACATATACCGTTTATATTAGAATTAGATATACAATCAATCATTCTATCAACATTAGGAAACTCTTTTTTCCCAACACTGTCAAAATTTTTGTATACCCAAGGTGTTGAGACACTTATATCAGGTTTTACAACAAGAACATACATAAAGGGAAAAGAAGAAAGTTTAGTAAGTTTCTCACCAATTCCCTCAGCGAGAAAAGTACCTCCTTTCAAACAATAAGGAACATCCGCTCCAAGAGCCGCGGCGATTTCAGAAAGAATTCCCTCTGAAATATTCAAATTAAAAACATCTTTTATCCCCAATATAACAGCGGCACAATCAGCGCTTCCGCCGGCCAATCCCGCCGCCACAGGAATATTTTTGTCAATTTGAATTTCTATCCCATCTCCCAGAGAATATCTTTTTTTCATACACTCAGCCGCCCTATAGGCAAGATTTGTATTATCTTTAGGTATTTTATCACTGTTAGTAATTAATGATATTCCACTGTTACTCCCATCTTTCTCACGTAATCTTCTAACAGTTACTATATCGTGTAAATCAAGAGTTTGCATTACAGTTCTAATATCGTGATATCCATTATCTCTTTTTCCAACCACATCAAGAATAATATTTATCTTAGCTCGAGCCTTAACAATCGCGGTATCATTCATACTAACAACTATCCTTTCTTATTTTCCTCAATAGCGGTACTCACAATTTCAGCAGCCACACATTTTTTACTCATTTTTGGAAATTCACGTATAAAATTTCTTGTTATAATAGAAACAACATTTGTGTCTGTGCCAAATCCCGCTCCCTCAGTATTTAAATTATTAGCGACAATCATATCAGCGTTTTTGCTCTCCAGCTTCTTTTTAGAATTCTCAATTAAATTTTCAGTCTCCATTGAGAAACCACATATAAACTGATTTGTCTTTCTTTTTCCAATTTCATTTAAAATATCATTTGTACGACTTAAATTTAGAGATATATCGCTGTCACTTTTCTTTATTTTGTTATTTGCGACAGCAGACGGAGTAAAATCAGCTACAGCGGCGGATTTAAAAATAAAATCACAACTGTCAAAACGTTTTATCACCTCATCATACATATCTTTTGCTGACGTAACATTTACAACATCAGCAAAAACAGGAGGTTTTAAAGAAACAGCCCCTGTGATTAAAGTTACCTCAGCGCCTCTAAGCAAACATTCCTCAGCAATCGAATAACCCATTTTACCCGTAGAATGATTTGTAATATACCTTACCGGGTCAATAGCCTCTCTGGTAGGCCCAGCTGTAACAATAACCTTTTTCCCAACCATATCCTTTTCCTTGGCGATTTCATATATTACATATTCAAGAATAAGTTCAGGTTCAGGGAATTTTCCGTCACCAACATCCTTGCACGCAAGAAGTCCTTTTTCCGGAGAGATAATTTTAAAATTATGTCTTTTTAGTTTTTCAATATTCTCTTGTACAATTGAGTTATGAAACATATTTGTATTCATCGCGGGAGAAATAATTTTAGGGCAATTTGCCGCCATTATTGTGGTAGAGAGCATATCGTCAGCTATTCCATTAGCTATTTTACCTATGATATCAGCACTTGCCGGAGCGATTAGAAATAAATCGGCCTTTTTAGCGACAGAGATATGTTTAATGTCAAACTCAAAATTTCTATCAAAAGTATCTGTCAAACATTTAGTACCCGTCAAAGACTCAAAAGTTATAGGTGTAATAAATTGTTCACCATTTTTTGTAAGTATTATATGAACCTCGGCGTTTTGTTTAATCAAGAGTCTCGCGAGATAAACGGCTTTATAAGCCGCGATACTCCCTGTTACACCCAAAACCACAGTTTTACCTTTCAGCATTTCAAAAACTTCCTTTCACAAGTTTATGATTTCAAGTCCTCACTTGAAATAAATCTGGCGTCTCCCCAAATTCTCTCAATATTATAAAATTCTCTTTCCTCTTTGCCAAATAAATGAACAATTATATCCCCAAAATCCAATAAAATCCAAGTTTTGCTTCTAAACCCCTCAGAATGGCTCAATTTAAATCCCGCTTTATAAAGAGCCTCCTCAACAGCGTCAGCCATAGCCTTAAGCTGATTTTGGTTTCCGCCGCTGGCGATAACAAAATAATCGGCAATAACAGAAACCTCATGTATATCCAAAACGGTTATATCAATAGCGAGTTTATCCTCAAGAGCGTTATACGCCGCTTTCACCCCATCAAATAAATTTATTTCATTACTCAAAGTAATTCCTCCTTAAAATGATTTTCATAGTAATTTAAAGCCAAAATACTCAGTGGATGAATTGTTCTGTTTTTTTCCGTGTTAAAATCTATAGTCTGTTTCAAAGCGATATACACAGCCTTATCAATATTTTTATAAGCCTCTTTACGAATATCGTCAATCCCGCTGTAAAAAGGCCGGTTAGGTTCTATCATATCAGCGATATATATTATTTTCTCAAGAAAAGACATTTGAGCTCGTCCCGTAGTATGATATTTAATAGCGTTTAAAATTTCTGAATCTGTAACAAGATATTCCTTCTCGGCCAAAGCCGCTCCAAGAAAACTATGAGCGAGATAAATCTGCCTTTTAATAATTTCATCAAGTTCAACATCATACTCCGAGCATAGTCTCAAAGTCTCTTCTTCATTAAAATCTTTAGCGCAATCGTGAAGAAGTCCCGCTATATAAGCCTTTTCAACACTTATTCCCCAAACTTTGGCTAAGTTTACGGCTTCCCCCGCGACTCCCTGAGTATGAGCGAAACGCTTTGGAGTTAAAACAATATGAAGTTTTTGATTTATAAAAGTAAAAAACGGTTTATTTTCAAAAGGAGTTTTATACAGCTCAAATTTCATTATATACTGCTCAACCTCGTCAGGCAAAAGATACTTTATAGGAATCTCAGCGATAACCCGATTTCTTATATCCGTTGAAGAAATCGCCAAAGCCGGAACCTCAATAAATGTAAGATTCATCTCATAATTTTTTTGAACATTTTTCATATTATTCATCAAGGAGATTTTATCATATCCGGGACGAGTCACAGCAACAAAATTACAGATTTTCAAAAGCTCTCCAACTTTTTTCCATGTAAGAATTTCATTTATAGCGTCAGCACCCGTTATAAAAAAGATTTCCGTTTCATCCGAACATATTTTTTTCAAACTTTGTATTGTATCTATAGTATAAGTCAAACCAGGACGGTCAATTTCTATACGCGACACATTAAAATAAGGATTATTCGCCGTAGCGAGAACCGTCATCAAATACCTATGCTCATCATGTTCAACACTTCTATTATTTTTATGAGGAGGCCGACCCGTAGGAATAAACAAGACTTTCTCAATTCCAAGTCTATGTCTGACTGTCTCAGCCGCAACCAGATGCCCATAATGTATAGGGTCAAAAGTACCTCCCATCACCGCTATTTTCCCGCAGTCTTTCAAATCTAAAATCTCATCTCTCATTATGACATTCCCCCAATTATACAGCAATTTCTATCCTCTGTTTATTCTGGAATTGCTGTAATCACAAATTAATCTAAAAAATACTAGAGTATAATTATATCACAAAGCCGCCGTAAAAGTCTATATCTGTTAAAAAATAAATCAAATATAAAACCTCCACAAAAAATCCTTTGCCTCTTCAGCGTAATCAATATTAATTCTCTTTCCAACCTTTATAAATTTTTCAGAAATATCTTCTCCTCGGCAAATATAAAAACAGTCACCTAAAAGAGACTCTTTATCAAGAGCCTTAGTTATTCCAAGAGCCTTACACAATTTTCCCGGGCCATTAGCGAAATTTTTAATCTGATAACGGCTTAACTCATTATATACCTTATCATATCTAAAAAGTGACAAGCTATTCAAATCAGAGTGCTCAATAAAGTCCGCTCCTCGAATAAGTACAGCACAAGGAACATTTTGAGGCTCCGTAACAACATTAAAGCAATAATACATGCCATAAATAAAATAAACATAAGCGCTTCCGCCTTCCAAAAACAAAGACTCAGTTCTTTGAGTGCGTTTTCCCCCATAAGCGTGACAAGCCTTATCAACAGCTCCAATATAAGCTTCTGTTTCGGTTATTCTCATCACAAGTTTTTTTTCATCCACAATATGAACAATATATTTTCCTATCAAATTTTTAGCCACAAACAGAGTATCCTT
Organism: uncultured Eubacteriales bacterium; assembly: GCA_949738935.1. Taxonomy (GTDB): domain Bacteria; phylum Bacillota; class Clostridia; order Lachnospirales; family CAG-274; genus MGBC114079. Next base: position 18,703 of record CATJCJ010000356.1, read on the forward strand.
AAGATAAAATTCTCTGCTCAGCTTTTCAAAACTTTTCACAAAACCCCTCCCAAAAAAATTAAAACCGCCCTGCTTCTCTAAACAGGACGGAATTAAAAATCAATTACATTTCAATCTCAACAGGCTTAATACCCCAAATCTCATCGGCATATTCTTTAATAGTTCTGTCACTTGAGAATTTTCCGCTCTTCGCGGTATTAAGAACAGCCATCTTAGCCCATTTCTTTTTGTCTTTATAAGCGGCGTCAATTTCCATTTGAGTTTTAGCGTAATCCTCAAAATCTTTAAGAATAAAATACTCATCAGCTCTCGAACCGCCGTATCCATTAAGAAGAACCTCATAAAGTTCTCTAAAGAGCTCCGTATTTTCATCAAGAGTACCATTAATAAGTTGAGTAAGAGCATTTCTAACATCTTGATTCATATTATAAATAAACCAAGGATTATAGTCATTATTCTTTTGAAGCTCAATAACCTCATCAGCTTTAAGTCCAAAAATAAATATGTTATCGTCGCCAACTTCCTCTCTAATCTCAACATTAGCGCCATCAAGAGTACCGATAGTCAAAGCTCCGTTAAGCATAAATTTCATATTTCCCGTACCGGAAGCTTCCTTGCTGGCTGTTGAGATTTGCTCGCTAACGTCAGCCGCGGGAATAAGTTTCTCCGCCAAAGAAACACGATAATTCTCAGCGAAAATAACTTTAATCTTACCGTCAATAGTCTCGTCATTATTAACAAGGTCAGCGACAGAGTTTATAAGCTTGATAATAAGTTTAGCTCGCTTATAGCCGGCAGCGGCTTTAGCCCCGAAAATAAATGTTCTTGGAGCGATATCAAGACCCGGATTAACTTTAAGCTGATTATAAAGGCTCAAAACGTGTAAGATATTAAGAAGCTGACGTTTATACTCGTGAAGACGTTTAACCTGAATATCAAAAATAGAGTCCGGATTAACCTCAATACCCATAGTTGATTTAAAATAATTTGAAAGCTCAATTTTATTTTGATGTTTAATTTCCATAAACTTATTACAGAAATCCTCGTCATCAGCGTAAGGAACGAGTTTCTCAAGCTCACTTAAGTCAGTATACCACTTATCGCCGATTGTATCCGTAATAAGTTTAGCCAAAGCTGGATTAGCGTGACCAAGCCACCTTCTTTGAGTGATACCATTTGTTTTGTTATTAAATTTCTCAGGATAAATATCATAAAACTCTTTAAGCTCCTGATTTTTAAGAATTTCCGTATGCAAAGCGGCAACACCGTTGATAGAGTGACTTCCAACCATAGCCAAGTGAGCCATTCTGATTTGTCCGTCAGCGATAATAGCCATTTTAGTAATTTTCTGAGGATTATTTCCAAATCTGTCAATAAGAAGTTTACAATATCTCTTATTAATTTCCTCAATAATCATATATATACGAGGAAGAACTCTTGAGAAAAGCTCAATAGGCCATTTTTCAAGAGCCTCCGCCATAATTGTATGGTTTGTATAAGCACAGCACTTAGTAGTGATATCCCAAGCCTCTTCCCAAGACAAATCATTTTCGTCAACCAAAAGACGCATAAGCTCAGCAACAGCCATACTTGGATGAGTATCATTAAGCTGAAGAGCGATTTTTTCAGGAAGAAGTTTAAAATCAGAATGAGTCTCTTTAAATCTGGCTATAATTCTTTGTAAAGTAGCGGAAATAAAGAAATACTGTTGTTTAAGACGAAGTTCTTTTCCCTGATAATGCTCATCAGCCGGATAAAGAACCTCAGATAAAATTTTAGCGAGATTACTTTCCTCAACAGCCTTTGAGTAATTACCCTGATTGAAAGACTGAAGGTCAAATTTATTTTTTGCCTCAGCGTCCCAAAGTCTAAGAGTGTTTACAGTATTATTGCCATATCCCACAACAGGATAATCATAAGGGATAGCGATAACTGACTGATAATTTTCCTGTTCAAATTTATAAGTACCGTCAGGCTTTTTAACAGCCTTAACGTTACCCATAAATTTAACCTCTGTAGCATACTCCTGTCGCTTAACACCCCACATATCACCTTTTTCAAGCCAGTTATCAACTTTCTCAACTTGATAACCGTTTTCAATCTTCTGCTCAAAAATACCATAATGATATCTTATACCGCATCCATAAGCCGGAAGCTGTAAAGTTGAGAGAGAATCAAGAAAACAAGCCGCCAAACGGCCAAGACCGCCATTGCCAAGACCTGGGTCATTTTCAGCATCCTCAATAGTATTATAATTGATATTAAGCTCATCAAGAATCTCTTTAATCTCATCAAGAGCAGATAGATTTAAAAGGGTATTTCCCAAAAATCTTCCCATCAAAAACTCCATTGAAAGATAATAAACAACTTTAACATCATCGTCACGATATTTATCATGAGTTTTAATCCACTTGTCATTAACATAATCTCTAATAGTAAAAACCACAGCCTCATAAATCTGTTCTTCAGAAGCTGTCTCAATAGTTTTTCTTGAAAGCATTTTAACATTTTCAAAAAGTTGTTTTTTAAATGTTGCCTTATCAATAAACATATTAAATTTTCCTCCTTAAAATTATAAAAATAGCTTCGGCATTTTCCATTGCCTTTTTTGCCGAAAAAAACCTATACCACTATGATACCAAATAAAACAAATTATAGCAAAGGAAATTATGCTATTTTTTAATCAAAAATAAAATTTTATAAAAAAATCATAAAAAGTAAAAAAAAAAATAATATCATATAATCAATATTACTAAAAAACCTCCACTC
>CATJCJ010000357.1 GCA_949738935.1 uncultured Eubacteriales bacterium
AACAGGATCGCTCTTTTATTTTGTAAAAGGAGTGATTAAGATAAATTCGATAAAAATTATTATAGATAATCATACTCTTGCAGAATATGAAAAATATTATTTCAAACAACATTCAAGAGCAAGTAAGAAACCAATAGCCAATCCCTATCATGAGTCTATAAATGTTTGGATGATCATGAAGCGTCCAATGATGAACGCATTGAAACAACGATGGAAAGATTTTATTTGTTGGCTTATTGATAGCCAAGGTTATTCTAACCTACACATAGATAAATGTGATATAAAAGTAAAAACTTTTTATAAAACTAATAGACGACATGATGTGGATAATTCGGTTATTAAGTTTATACTGGATGGATTTTCTGAAAGTGGTTTTATTGTTGATGATGACAGTCAGCATGTTCAATCATTATTATTAAAATGTTTTGTGGATAAAGAAAATCCAAGAACTGAAATTGAGGTAATCGTTTATGACTGATCAAGAAATCAAGCAGTACCTATCAGATCATAATTGGTCAGTTGATGCAGAGGATTGTGTCATGGATATGTTCAATTCAAGCTATCAAATTATAGATAAAAAATATGATGGCAAAACAGGTTTGATGACAATCAATACACCCGATAATGAATTTACTTTTGAATGGAATTTACATAATTATGATGAAAGAAAGGATGATTAAAAATGAAAATGAAGTTGAGCGATGTCCTGCTATTGAATAATACTCTTAAATCAATTATTGATACAGATAAAAATCTGAAGATCAATGCACTGTTCAAATTTAAATTACTTGGATTAATGAAGAATCTCGAAGCCCCTGTTGCGAATTTTGATGTGATCAGAAACGAAAAAATTCGAGAGTATGGTAAAAAGGATGAAAATGGGAATATCGCCATTTCGCAGGATGATACAGAATCAGTCAAAAAATTTACAAATGATTTAGAAGCAGTGGTAAATTCTGACGTAGAAATATCTATTGAGAAACTAAAAGTAAAAGATGTATTTAATGCGGGTATCCCAGCTGAGTATCTTGTAAGATTATACACAATTATGGAGGAGTGAAACTATGATTACATTATTTAGATGGATATTGTTAAAGCAGAAAGAAATCAAGTGGAAATTAGCATTTTGGCAATTTGCTGATAAACAGCTTGTGGAATTCATTAAAACCCCTGAAGTGTTTGAGAAGAAATTAATGGATTCACTGGCAAAACTGATCCATGAATCTAATAAAACTGATAAATAAATATTAAATAACCACCTATTTAATTTTCATGAATACGATCATAATTTATTATTGAAAATTATGAGAGGTAAAATTTATAAGCAGTTGTTGCTTCAAATCGATATGCATTAATGAGCAAAATCTGTTAGAATATGGAGTTCTGGAAGATGTCAATCTTGGCAATTTAGAAGATGTCCATAAATATGTAAGGAATCATTTTGACGCTCACTCTTCAGAACAAGTTAAATGGATGTCAAAATTGGAAGAAAGATGCTTAGAATAAAATGTTTGTGGTTTCAGTACATGCAGAAAGATTTGATATAATAGATATAAAATAATATTATTTTTGGAGAAATAGCATGTGTAAAATAATTAGTAGTGATGTTGTTATTGGAAACTTTCTTCTGGAAGCGATAGAGAGAGATACTTTTAATGTCTTGATTGAAGATATGGTTATTTATGATGAGGAACTTTCTTGGAAGTTAAATAAGTATAACTATTTTACCAGATTTGATTATGAAAAAGTTTTGGATTTTACAGAAAATTATCCCTTTTTTGCGCAGATCATTGAATCCAATTATATAAGAATTATGAATAAAATGAATAATAAAGATAAATTAAGGGAACAACTTGGCAGATATTTTAGGATTGGTATACCAACACTGGTAGTGAATGAGATTAGATCAGTATCAGATAGCGTTTTAGGCATGAGGTGATTTTACAAAAAAATATTATAACAAATATCATTTGTATGTAATTATATAAAATGGCTCTTTCATAGGGATTGGAGGGATAAAAATGTATGAAGCAAAAGTATCATTTAAACCTACAAAGGCAGGTAATTGTTATGAGGTTCCAAATGGGATAGAATATGAAAAATTTAATGAACTAATATATGAATTTGTAGATTTAGCAAAAGTGAAAGGACTCACCATAAGGCAAGCCCAGTATTTGTTTAAAGCATGTAGCGATTATGTATTAGAGAATAAACTATGATAATTACAGCGTTTTAAAATCACTATATCTTTCTTTTACACAATTATATATCAAATTTTCAATTTCTATAATTTCATCAATTTGACGTGGGATTAAATCTTTAGTATGTTGTAATAATTCATTTTGTCTAATATACTCCATTGTAAGTTCATGTGCAAATCTTTTCACTTGTTCGTTCATAGTTGAGCCTCCGTAAAATTATTTGACACAATAATAACATATTTGATGTAGCAAGTAAAGATTGCCATGCCATTCTATTGATGTTGAAGGAAAGGAAATATATGGCTACTGTAATAAGATCAATGAGTGATTTAACAAAAATTATTGAATCACGAATACAACAAGCATTAAAAATGACTCAGCAGGAAATATTTCAAGTTATTCAAAAACATATAGCAGATTACTATAAGGAGCCTGTTTTTAGAGATGGAACCAGTGCAATCCCCATGATCTATGACAGAACATACAAAATGCTAAATTCCCTTATAAAGACTGATATCATAAAATCTGGAGGTACTATTTCATGTTCTGTTGAGATTGATCCCCATTATTTAGATTATCAATATATGGGAGGTGCCAGTGGTTTAGACGTTATGCTCAGCGCGAATGAGCAGTTCCATGGATGGTCTATAGAAGGAGACATTAGAATCTGGGATGATGCGATGGCAGAATTAGGATTAGAGTATGGAATTAAATATTTGATGAAGAAAAATCTTCAAAAATGTGGTGTTCCAATAAAGTAACTAATTACAACAATTAAATAATTACGAAAATTACTACCGCCCTTTGTTGGCGGTATTTTTTATGCCTAAAACAAAGGAGGTAATTGAAATATGGATGAACTTTTGGTATTGCTCCAAGCAAAGTTAGACGAAGCGAAATCAAAAAGTAATATTAATGCTGATATTGATAAACTCCAAAATCAGCTTGACAAATTAAAAGTTCAGGCGGAGCTTGATCCAAAAACCACTCAGAAATTAGCAGATGATATAGGACAATTAATTAACCAGAAGATTGTAATTTCAAATATTATTGTCAACCAAAGCAATTTGTCAAAAACTGGACAACAGATTGGCAAAGTTATTTCAGATAGTGCGGAAAAAGCTATTGGAAATGTTACATCAAAAAATATTGGAAAATATTTCAGAGTAAGTAAATCTGATTCAAGTCAGTTTCAAGTTGAGATGGAGAAACTTGTTAGTGGATGGACTAATGGAAAGGGTAAAGTAACTGATATTAATATTCAGACCCGCACTTCATACGATAAAGATGCTGGTGAAAATATTGAAAGACTCCATCAAGCAACAGTTACATATAAGAATGAGTTAGACGAAGTAATCAAGAAAACTGTTGCATGGAGACAAATTGGCACCACAATTAATGCAAACGGTGAAGAAGAAGCATTGCGTGGATTTGTAGAGGTTGCTGGACAGTATTCAAAATCAATGGATATTGCAAATGAAAAAGTAGATACGTTTGTAGAAAAACAGAAAAATGCTGTTGCATCCGCACAAAATTCATTGGCAACTATTGAATCAAAATTGCATGATAAGGGCGCTAATAAAACATTGGCAAATACTGATTTTAATGCTAATGGATTGAATAACCAAATAAATGCCGTTAAAAGTGCTATTGATTCATTAGATAATGCAAGTAGGGATACATTTGCACAAGCACAGCGAGATGTTGATAGAGAAATTAACACTTTAAATAATCTAATATCTACTTTAAAAAATGCAGAATATGCAGCCACATCATTAAGAACCAAAGATGTAGCTACGGTTAAAATAGATGAGAGCAATAAATTAGATGCGTTTGTTCAAAAAATGGAACAGTCTGGACATTACACAGACGAATTAAAACAATCTGTTTCTAATCTTAGAAATCAATTAAATGGAATTTTTAATAAAAATGATGTTGATAAACTTACTTCATATCTAAATGGTTTTAGTAATTTACAAACTAGATTCAAAGCTGTTGACGAAGCCGCAAAAACAGTTGAAAAATCTACAAAACTAAAAACCAATATAGATTCTGAGAAAAAAATATTACAGGTATATACAACCGAGTTGAAAGAGGCTGGTGTATTAACTGGTGACGTAAAAACAAAAATTCAAGAAATGTTTCATTCTCTTTCTAAGGTTGATTCACAGAATGGGTTAACTACATGGCGAGCTGAATTAAAAGGTATAAAAGCTGAGACGGATGCCGTTTTAAAATCAGTCACGCAGTTATCTCAGAAAAAGATAGACGAAATTCAACTTTCAATGACTGATAAATCTGAACCAAAAGATAATTACAATTTGCAAATTGAAAAACAAATTGCTCAACTTAAATCTTTAGGTTTAACAGATGATGAGGTTACTGCCAAGACAAAAGTTCTGACAGATGCCCATGCTGAATTGAAACAAGTCATTGAAAGTACAAATTATAATTCTGTCAATGAAAAGAATCAAGCTATTTTATCGGCAGATGAGAAAAGAACCGCGGCTCTTAATCAGGTAAAAAACGCTTATGAACAGGCAAAAATTGCATACGACAAGTATATACAACCTGTTTCAAATGAAAAGGCAACATCACTAATCAATAGGATAAATAGCTTTCTAACAAAAAACACAAAAATTACTAATGAAGCAAAAGTTGCGTTACAAGGATATGCAGATGAATTAGGCAGAGGTGTCAATCTTAGCAGATGGAATGAGATTAATGGAATACTTAAAAAGACTGAAAATTCCATGCGAGGACTCCATCGGCTAGGTGCTTCTTTGAAAGATCAGATATCGCAAGCCGCTCAAAGTTTTTCACAGTGGTTATCTGTTAGCTCAGTAGTTATGTTTGCAGTATCAAAAACGAAAAATGCAATATCAGAATTAAAAGAAATTAATACTTATTTGACAGAAATCAGTAAAGCAAACGACAAGTTGTCTAAATCAGATTTAAATGAGATTGGAAATAATTCATTTGATATTGCAAGTAAATATGGCAAAAAGTCAACTAATTATTTATCAGGCGTTCAGGAGGCCTCTCGTGCAGGCTATGAAAATGCCGATGGAATTGCTGAACTGTCTGTTGCTGCTCAGGGTGCTGGTGATATGACTGATGAGCTTGCTAATAAATATATTATTGCAACAGATAAAGCATATAAATTTGGTGGTTCTGTGGAAAAATTAACAGAAGTCTTAGATGGCAGTAATTATATTACAAACCATAATGCTGTTAATATGACAGAACTTGCAGAAAGTATGTCAATTGTTGGTTCTACTGCTGCTTCTTTCGGTGTTGATGTAGACGAAGCAACTGCTGCATTGGGAACAATGATTGCAACAACACAGCAAAGCGGATCAGAGGTTGCAAGAGCATTTAAAGCAATACTTCTTAACATTAGACAAGTATCTGATGAAGAGGAAGGCATTGATGCAGAAGGTCTTACAAAATATGAAAATGCTTGTAATGCTTTGAATGTAAAGTTGAAAGAGACTAAAGATGGCGTATTGTCACTTCGCGATCCTATGGAAGTTTTGAGAGATTTGTCTACCGAATATAATAGGCTTGAAGAATCAGATATCCGTAGAACTGATTTGCTTAGTTCTGTTGGAGGTAAATTAAGAGCTACTCAGTTAGACGCCTTACTTCGTCAATGGGGCACCTACGAAACAATGTTGCAACAATATGCTGATGGAACAGGCTCTATGGCTGTCGAAGCAGAGAAAACGGCAAACTCGTGGGAAGGTTCCATGAATCGGCTTGGCAATACATGGACAGATACCATTGAAAATATTGCGAATTCTGATGTAATCATTGCTCTTATCAATCACCTTAATGGTCTTCTTTCTGTTATTAATAATGTTACAGATAAACTTGGTTCATTAGGAACTATTGGACTCGGAGCAGGAATATTTTCTGGAGCCAAGAACATCGGTAAAGGCCGTATAAGTGTACGGATTTCATAAACCATTCCATGTTTTTTGAATATGCCCCTTATGACGGAGATATATTATATCAACGCCAGAAGTGTGTGAACTTAGTCAACTCACGATGTTCTATAAAATAAATCGTAATTGAGGATTGCTATTCCTCAGTGCTGGGAAGTTATATCATAGTGAATATATAGTATCGCATGGCTACAACGTGGCTGGAAACGGCGGGGGGGATATGCACTCCGAAAGGATATCAGTAATGGTAAGAAAATATGCGGTAGGTCATATGGGAAACCTAAGTGGCATGTCTTGTGGGAAATAGACTAAACCACCAATCAGCAACGGAAACCCTAAGTCTGATTATTCAGATATGGAAGTGTTCAGAGAGTATAAACGATTTTGAGTCGAAAGGCTTGTAACAGGTACTCCAAACCAAGAAGGAAAACTTGCCCGTGACTGGGTATAAACCAAGAGAGTGATACTGCTCTCCTACCTCTTAATAGCAGCTATGTTTTCGTAGGGAGAGATAGGATAATGTAAGGATTTTTCCTAGCCGTAGTGGAAGAAACGGAGAAAAATATACAAATGTGAACATAAAAGGAAACTTAAAAATCAGAATTACAATGCTTACAATGCCACTCTTTATGTCTTTTGTTCCAAAAACACCCCAAAGGATGTGGTTTTATATATGATTGTATAGAATATTATTATTGCTCTATTTCATGAAGTTCATCTAAAGTAATTGCTGTTGAAATACTGTTGAGCATCAAAGTTCTTGTAGTTTTGCTATTTTCGATTCTGTTTTAAAATTCCTATTCTCTGGTATAATTTATTGTGTCAATAATAATGACTGGAAGCAGAATTATCGAAAAGAATATGATTAAAAATATTTTTTATTTAATTTCATAAGATACTTATTAACCCATCATAATAAAGAAATTAACTACAAAAGTTATTATTTCCAAAACTGCAAACAAAACCAAAATATTTTTTATAGTGTGAATCTCCTTATACATTCTATCTTCCTTTGAAACATACTTACTATTCTCTTGCTTTTGATTGTTTAAATAGTATTTATATTTTTCTTCGCTATATTGAATCAACTCACCTGTACATTTAGGACATTTTTTTAATGTATCGTCATTGCTAAGCTGTTTACATTTTAAGCAAATTTTCATGATATGTTTTTCTCCTACCATTTAGCTCCACAATGCTTACAATGCATTGTATTTCTCACATCAGAACTGAATAATCCAAACATTGCTCCGCCAAATGCTTTCTTAGCTATAGATATTTTTTCAACATTTATACTACCACAAGTTGGACACTTTGGTACATTTGCTTGTTCGTTAAGGGCTACTCTACCAATAGCCATTTTAGCATTCATATCATCATTTTCGGCTTGTATAATTTCATCTTTATGTTCAAAAAGATAAAGGTCAAGATTTGGTGATTTTTTGACTACTTCTTCTATAAACGCTTGCTTACC
>CATJCJ010000358.1 GCA_949738935.1 uncultured Eubacteriales bacterium
ATATTAACTTTATCTTTATAATTTATTAAAGACAAATGCTCGTACTTTGTTATCTTTGAGATATATTTCATACGTTTTTCCCTCAATTATATCAGACTTATTTCCGAGCATTACTTTATTATTTTGAATATAGTATACTTTAAAGTCGGGAGATATGTCAAATATTTCATTATCTACACAAGTTAACGTTGATGAAGTGAAACTTTTTATTTGTTTTTCCTTTACATCTGAAGTATAAATTATATTTGATATTTTTTTATCTGTTAGTGTTATATCAGCTATTTTTAAATTATTATTTTCGTTGTTTTGTGTTTGAGTCAGGTTTTCCAATTTTTCATATGTTCTTTCGGCTCCTCCTGAAAATATTGTGCATACTTTGTCATTTTCAGTTATATATGCGTTTTTTATTGTGGGATTTTCATTTGTTATATCTGAAAGAGCTATAATTTCATTTTCTTTTGTCCAAAAGCTTATTTCATTATCTATAAAAGGGCTTAAATCAATTCCATCACATTTAAAAAATCCTATATCTGTTATTACATAACCTTCTTTTATAAGACTGTTATTTTGTGGAAGTGCTAAGATTGTCGCTTTTTGAGCCGTTATATTGAATTTTTCTTTTATTGAGGTTTTTCCGGCTAGATTTGTTAATGTTTTTATATATATCTCTGTCCAGAGATTATATGATATGGGTTTATCTTTTGTTTCGTTTGTTATATTAATTTTTATTTTATGGGCGGAATCTATTTTATCTATTATATACTGCGCTTGAATTACAGTTAAATATTCTTCCGGCATAAATTCATTGCCTGTTCCTTGAATATATTTTTTTGAACAAGAGTAATTTATATATTTATCATACCATTTTTCCGCTGATGTATCTGAAAATGTTATTATTCTGTCGGTTGTTTCGATTTCTTGCTTTGTTCCAAAAGTTAAAGCCAGCATTTTTGCCGCAAGTCCTCTTGTTATTGGAGACGTTTCTCCTATGTTAATTGGTTTTTGAGGTTGATGTGAGGCAGGGGCAGATAAATCCGAAGTATCTTCCGTAGTGTCTGTATTTTCCTCATATAATTCAGTCTCATTTGAGATATTTTTGTTATATGCGCAGGAAGAGAAAATATATGCCGCTGCTATGCTTGTTATTAGAATTTTTGAATAAAAAACGTGTTTGAGATGTAATTTCATTTTGTACCCTCTTTCCTTTGTTTTTCGGCTATTCTTGTCTATACTTAAAAAGTATATGCGCTTGTACAAAAATATTATTACGATTTTTATTTTATGTTTTGAAATTCTTTTACTAAAGCGATTATTAAGTTTAACTGGGTATCATTTAATTTTGATAAACTGTCTGTGAGTTCTCTTATTTCTTTTGGCCTTGAAATATCAAAATCAAAAAATTCTTTTGGCGTTAATTTTAAATATTCACATATATAGAAAAATCCCTGCATTGACGGAAACGCTTTTTTATTTTCTATACGATTTATATAGTTTTCATTTTGACCTATTGATAGACTCATCTCACGAGCGGATACATTTTTTTGAAGTCTTAATTGGGCTATTCTTTCGGCAAAAAAATCTTCGTACATAATAAAATTCATCTCCTTTGTGTATGATATTATATGTTATACATAATATAAAAATAATATATAAAATGTTGTTAATCTATTGACATAAGACATAAAATATTGTATAATTTAGAAAATACAATTTTTTGTATTTATGTATATGAGCGTTTAAAGAAAATTATTTGTTTTTATAATTACGTTCTATACAATGCGGAGAACGCTGAAAAAGTCTCCGTTCAGTTTTTATTTGGTAGTTCATATGTCCTAAGAGAAGGTATTTTTTATTGTGTTTTGTTGGTGTGGAAAGTTGTGATAGGCTAAGGAGATGTTGTTGTATTAAAAATAAGAGACAGGTGTTTTAGCTATGCTTTTTTGGCATAGCTTTTTCATTTACTTTTTGATTTTTGCTCATATTTTAATTTTTTGAACCTGTATAAAATTTAAAAAAAGCCTGTCTAAAAACAAAATATCGTTAAAATCTGTTTTATTGAATTATACGATATTATATTGAATATAATAAAATTATTAATATATATGGGTGAGAGTATGCCTTTATTTCCTTGGAGATTTAACAGAAATATAAATAATAATATGCCTTGTGGATATATGAATGGTTATGGTGATTTTCAGTATAATACATGGAATCCAAATTATAATATGAATAGTTTATATAGTAGTCAGGAAAATTTTAACTCAAATTATAATAACGCTGTGAATCAGATGATTAAAAGAAATATTGACGCTGAAAAAGAAATGGAGAATGGAAGACGTGTTCTTTCAATAAAAGAAGAAAAAGAGCTTTCTGAAAAAATTGGAGAATTTATTGAAAATGAAAGAAATAGTTTTTTATTTTATGAGTATTTGAGGGGAATTTGCTGTAATGAAAAATGCAGAAAGATTTTAAAAAAAATCTCTGATAACTGTAATTTTGCCGGAAATTATTATTCTGAATTTTATAAAAAAACTTTTGGAAAAGATTTTGTTTTATCAAAAAGCGATATTAATGAAAATGTTAGTTTTCTTGATGGAATTTTATGGGCTCTAGAAGAGGAAAGTAATTCTGTTTTGTTAATATCAAAAATTATTGATGAGTTTTCTGATTGTGATAAAATTAAATCTGTTTTGAATTGTAAAAGCGCCCGCATAGGATATTTATGTTATATACTAAATGCTTATAAGCAAATTTAAGGTAATACCGAATAATTATAATTTTACAGCTTTGGCTGATACTTTCTGTTGCTGTGTCAAAACCTTTTAACATATGCTCCGATTATGTTTGTAAAATTTTACCTACACTAAAAAATATTATCTCAAACTCGTTTTATTGAGTTATGAGGCATTTACTCAAGAAATTATTAAAAATAGTTATTTTCTCTTTGCAAATTTGGTTTTATGTGGTATAATTATAAAAATGTATTGATATTTTAAATATTTTAGGAGGTTTTTTTATGAAACATATTAAAACATTAAACACAAAATTATTTAAGAATACGGTTATTACAGGTGGATGTGGAGAATGTCAGACTTCCTGCCAGTCCGCGTGTAAGACATCTTGTACTGTAGCAAATCAATCCTGTGAGAATAAATAGTTTTGGATTCTTTGGCTCGTATGAATTAATAATTTGAGATAATACTGACAAGTTTGATTTTTAAAGATTTAATTTGTCAGTATTGTTTTAAATATTTGTATGTATTTATGGTATTTTTAAATTTTTGCTGATTTTTAATCAGCTTTTTTATTGGTTATGAAAGGGGTATTATTTTTATGATACATAAGTACAGTATGAACGGTTTTAATATTGTTATTGATGTAAATAGCGGTGCTGTTCATGTTGTTGATGACATAGTTTTTGATGTTTTGGATTTTTTTTGTGAAAAAAGTGCAGATGAGATTATCATGATTTTACAAAAAAAATATTCGGAAAATGAGATTATGGATGCTTTTAAGGAAATTTGTGAGATTAAGAAACAAGGTCTTCTTTTTACTGAGGACATTTATGAGGAGGTTATTCCAAAAATTGAAAAAAGAATGCCTGTTGTTAAAGCTTTATGTCTGCATATCGCTCACGATTGTAATTTGAAATGCAAATATTGCTTTGCCGAAGAGGGAGAATATCATGGAAAACGTTCTCTTATGAGTTTTGAAACGGGAAAAAAGGCTATAGATTTCCTTATTAAAGCCTCTGGGACAAGGAGAAATCTTGAGGTTGATTTTTTTGGCGGAGAACCGTTGCTTAACTTTAATGTGGTTAAAGATATTGTTGAATATGCCAGAAGTGTTGAAAATGAGAATAATAAAAATTTTCGGTTTACTATTACAACAAATGGCATTTTGCTTGACGATGAAATTCAAAGGTATGTAAATGAAAATATGCATAATGTTGTTTTGAGCATTGACGGAAGAAAATCTGTTAATGATTCTATGCGTGTTAGAGCGGGTGGACAAGGCTCTTATGATACCATTGTTCCAAAGTTTATTAAACTTGCTGAAAGTAGAAATCAGTCTGATTATTATGTAAGAGGTACTTTTACAAGAAATAATATTGATTTTTCAAATGATGTTTTACATCTTGCTGATTTGGGATTTAAACAGATTTCCGTTGAACCTGTTGTTGCTGATGAAAAGGAAAGTTATTCTTTAAGGGCTGAAGATTTATCCGCTGTTTTTGAGGAGTATGAAAAACTCGCTAAAGAAATGCTCAGACGCAAAAAAAATGGTAATGGTTTTAACTTTTTTCATTTTATGATTGATTTGACAGGTGGTCCTTGTGTTACAAAAAGGCTTGTGGGTTGCGGCTCGGGAACAGAATATCTTGCTGTTACTCCAGATGGAGAGCTTTATCCTTGTCATCAGTTTGTTGGTATGGAACAGTTTAAACTTGGAGACATTGAAAGCGGTATTGTTAACATTGATTTGAGAGCTAAGTTTGAAAATTGCAATGTGTATTCGAAACCTAAATGCAAAGATTGCTGGGCGAAGTTCTATTGCAGCGGAGGCTGTGTCGCCAATTCGTTTAATACTAACGGGGATTTGATTACTCCTTATGAGATTGGCTGTGAGCTTCAAAGAAAAAGAATTGAATGTGCCGTTATGATGAAAGCCGCTGAGGAATACAGTTAATTTGGAGAGAAAATAAAGATGGAAAGAGTTTATGGTTTTAATTAAAAAGTGATTTTTTTATTGACGTTTTTTGTTTTACGTAATATAATGAAATACAGTGCTGGAGCGTGTCAGAATAATTGACAAAGGAGGAAATTAAAAAAATGAAAAGAAAAAATATAATTATACTTGTTGTGCTCTTGATTGCGGCTTTGGGTATGAGTGCGCTTTCATATTTTGGAACAGACCCTTCTTCCAAAACTTTAAGCGCGGGAAATATTAAGAAAGGTCTTGACCTTAGTGGAGGTGTTTATGTTGTTTATGAAGCGAATAAGGAAAATCCATCGTCTGAGGAAATGAACGCCGCTTTATCATTGCTTAGAAAAAGATTGGATTCAAACGGCTGGACAGACGGTGAGGTTTCTATTGAAAATGGAAACCGGCTTCGTGTTGAGATTCCAGGCGTTGAGAACGCTGAAGAGGCTGTAGCCGGAATTGGACAAGCCGGAGAACTTATGTTTTTGGAGGCGGCTGAGTCTGAAGAAGGTCAGATGCTTGATGTAGTTGTTACAGGCGGAGCTATTACTAACGCGAATGTTCAAATTAATGACCAAGCGACAAATCCGACAGACAGATATCAAGTTGGAATTGAATTTGATTCCAACGGTACTCAACAATTTGCTGACGCTACTCAAAGAAATATTGGAAAACCTATTTATATTTTACTTGATGGTGAGATTATTTCAGCTCCTAATGTAAATACCGCTATTACCGATGGAAGGGCTGTTATTACAGGAGACTTTACAAGCGGCGGCGCTATTTCTCAGAAAGATGGCGCTTCCAATCTAGCTTCGCTGATTCGTTCGGGTTCTTTGCCATTTAGTTTAAGTGTTCTTGAAAAAGAAAGTATAGGAGCTACTTTAGGTGAGGATTCATTAAACACAAGCTTGTTCGCCGGAATTATAGGTATTACTCTTGTATTCTTATTTATGTTAATTTTCTATAGAGTTTGTGGCTTGGCAGCTGATTGGGCTTTAGTTATTTATTTATCAGCTGAACTTTTAGTTATTAACGCTCTTGACATTACCCTTACTTTGCCGGGTATTGCTGGTATTGTCTTATCTGTCGGTATGGCGGTTGACGCTAATGTTATTATATTTGAGAGAATTAAAGAGGAACTTGCCGCCGGAAGAACTTTAAGGCTTGCTTTGGAAAATGGTTTCTCAAGAGCGTTCCCAGCTATTTTTGACAGTAATATTACAACACTTATTGCCTGCGGCGTTCTTTTCTGGCTTGGAACAGGTCCTATTAAGGGATTTGCTGAAACTCTCGCTTTGGGTATTGTTTTATCCATGTTTACAGCTTTGGTTGTTACAAGACTTATATTAAAAGGTCTTGTTGGCGTTGGTATTAAAAATTCCAAATATTTTGGCGGTAGATAGGGAGGTTTGATTAATGGACATTATTAAAAATAAAAAGATTTATTTCGCTATATCAATTATTGTTATATTAATTGGTATTGGCTTTATGGTATATAATTATTCTAAAGATAATGGTTTGTTTAATTATGATATTCAATTTGTTGGAGGTACTTCTTTTGAGGCTGACCTTGGCAAAGATTTTGACAACTCTGAAATTGAGGGTATTGTTTCTGAGGTTATAGGTGAGAACGCTCAAGTTCAAAAGATTGGAACTGATGGTTATTCTGTTAGTATTAAAACAAAAGCATTAGATGATGGGCAGATTGTTGAATTGAAAAAGAAGTTATGTGAGAAGTATGGTATTGAGGATAAAGAAATCAGTTCTAATACCGTGGGTGCGACTATAAGCGGTGAAATGCAGGAAAAGGCTTTTTTGGCTGTTGGTATTTCTTGTATAGCGATGCTTATTTATGTTTCTTTAAGATTTCGTGACTTTAAAATTGGAGCGAGTTGTATTATCGCATTGCTTCATGATGCTTTGATTGTTCTCGCTTGTTACGCTATTTTTAGAATTCCTTTGAATAACTCTTTTATCGCCGCGATTCTCACTGTTTTAGGTTATTCAATTAACGCTTCTATAGTTATTTTTGACAGACTTCGTGAAAATAAAAAACGTTATAGGTCAAAAAATAGCGGTGAGGTTATGAATAAAAGTATTTTGCAGTCTATGCGCCGCTCTATTTATACATCGCTGACTACTTTCTTTACCATAGCTTCTCTTTATATTTTTGGGGTTCAATCAGTTAAGGAGTTTTCTTTCCCTATTGTTGTGGGAATTATATGCGGAACTTATTCTTCTGTATTTCTTGTTGGTTCTTTATGGGATATGTTTAACTCATTTAAAGGTGGTAAGAAAAACAGAACTGTTAAAGCGTAATTAATTGTGGAATAATATTTATAATATTATAGTCAATCAATTTTAAAAATGAATAATTTCAGCGGCTAAAAATCCTTTTCGCGGTGTTATCGTAAGGAAATATAGGCGAGGGCTTATCTCTACCTCTGTTTTTTGCGAAAATAATTTTTGTTTTGCCTCCTTTTATCTATTTTTAAGTTGATTGACTATAAAAATAATTGTGTTTTTGGGAGTATATTGACTGCCTAAAATGCAGTCAAGTATTCTATGTAAAAAGTCATTATATTTTGATTTTTTATATGTTTTTAAAGCCTTGAAATTTAGGTTTTGAGGCTTTTTAATTTTGGAGGGGAAATTATGGCTTTGTGGACTTTGAGAAAAAGCCGTGTTGATGTGAAAAGAATGGCAGAGGAACTTAATGTTAGTGAGACTTTTGCTCAAATTTTAGGAAATAGAAAAATTTTTTCAAAAGATTTGGTCAAGGAATATATTAAACCCAGTATTTATTTTATGCATAATTCTTTTCTTATGAAAGATTTGGAAAAAGCTATAAAAATTATTATTTCGGCGAGAGATAGCAAAAAGAAAATTTTTGTGTATGGGGATTATGATGTTGATGGTGTTATGAGTACCGTTATTTTATTTAAAGCTTTTAAACAATTTGGTTGTGATGTTGAGTATTATATTCCTAACAGGCGTTTTGAGGGATATGGTCTTAACAGGGATTGTGTTTTGGCTATGAAAGAAAGAGGATGTAATATTGTTTTTGCTTGTGATAATGGTATTGCCGCTATTGATGAGGCTTTATATATTAAAGAACTTGGAATGGGGTTTATTATTCTTGACCATCATGAACCTGCTTTTTCTGAAGATGGTGAGACTGATATTCTTCCGATTGCTGACGCTGTTATTGATTGTAAGCAAAGAGATTGTCCTTATCCTTTTAAATATTTATGTGCGGGAGGAATGGCATATAAATTTGTTAAGGCCCTTTTTGAGTATGCGAAAGCTCAATTGGAAAATGAGGCTGAGTTATTTGTTTTTGCGGCTATAGCAACTGTCTGTGATATTGTTGATTTGTGCGGGGAAAACAGAATTATTGTTAAAAATGGTCTTAGAATTTTGAATTCGGGAAGAAGAATGAATATTGGCATTAAGGCGCTTCTTGAATGCCAAAGTCTTAAAAAGAGAATTACTGAGGAAACTCTTGGCTTTATAATTGGACCGTGTATTAACGCTTCGGGAAGAATTGAAAGCGCTTCTGAGGCTGTTGAGTTGTTTTTGGAAGAAGATTATGACCAAGCATTGATTAAAGCTAAGAGGCTTGTTGAAATTAATCAGGAAAGAAAAAAAATTACTTTAGAGGCGTATGAAAGAATTATTTTATCTATTGAAAATTCTTCCGTTAAAGATGATAAAATTTTGGTTGTTTATGATGAAAATGTGGATGAAAGCGTTATAGGTATTGTGGCGGGAAGAGTTAAAGAGCGTTATTATAAGCCGGTTATTATTATCTCAAAAGGTGAGGAGTTTGATAAGGGTTCGGCACGTTCTATTGATAGTTATAATATGTTTGAGAATCTCTTTATGAATAAGGAACTTTTTGTTAGATTTGGAGGACATGCTATGGCGGCAGGTCTTTCTATTGAACATAAAAATGTTGATGTTTTGAGAAAAAGACTTAATGAGAGCTGTAGTCTCTCTGATAGAGATATGATGGAAATTATAAGAATTGATAAAGCTATGAGTTTTGAGGAAGTGACGGTTGAACTCGCTAATGAACTTGATATTATGCGTCCTTTTGGAAAAGAAAATTCTCAGGCGGTTTTTGCTACAAAGGGTGTTTTTGTTGTGGGTTTGAGATATGTTGGAGTGAATAAAAATATTATTCAATTTACTTTTTCTGATGAAAATGGTGTTACTTTAAAAGGTATATCTTTTAAACATTTTGAAAAGTTTAAAGATTATGTTGAAAAATCTTTTGACCCTGAAATAAGAAAAAAAGTCCTTGATGGTTATGTGGCAAATTTGGATATTCGATTGGATATTGTCTATAATATTGAGATTAATGAATATAACGATAATAAAAATATTCAGCTTGTACTTGTGGATTTTAGGCAATATCAGTCAGAGCGGTAAAATTTTAATTTATTATTATCAGCTTATGAGAGTCTGTCTAAAATCTAAAAAAAGCCTG
This sequence comes from uncultured Eubacteriales bacterium, assembly GCA_949738935.1. Classification (GTDB taxonomy): domain Bacteria; phylum Bacillota; class Clostridia; order Lachnospirales; family CAG-274; genus MGBC114079. The sequence continues at coordinate 9,203 of CATJCJ010000358.1, forward strand.
TCTAAAAACAAAATATACACAAAAAATCAGCAAAAATAATATCATTTTGAAACGTAATGATATTATTTTTACTG
>CATJCJ010000359.1 GCA_949738935.1 uncultured Eubacteriales bacterium
ATATGACATTGTCCGTGAAGTGAACAGGCAGGCCAAGAAAAAAGGAAACCATCCGTTCCCATCGGGCAAAGCAAATAAGTATCTGTTTTCGGATATTTTTAACATCCCGATGGATGAGGTAGATAAGGTTATCAATGGAGAATAGGAGGTGCGGCATGGCATATTACAATACCTGTCCGAATTGTGGTGCAAATCTGGATCCAGGGGAGCCCTGTGATTGTGATACTGAAAGGAAGCATCGTGAGGAATTTTATAAGAGTGTCACGAGGAAAAAATCAAGAAATGGGCAGTTATCATTTTCTTTCAGCAAGGAGGTTACAGGGTATGAGAAAACTGCTTATTAGTGTAGGTGGAGTTTTCGGAGCAGTTTTGGTTTTGCTGGCGGTGTGTTTGTACTCACTAAATACTCGATCGAGTTTCAGGGATTTTGCGGCAGAAACTACGCATGCACCAATCACGACACAGGAGATCGTAGCTTCTGTGTCTGCGGAAAACTTAATAGTACCTCAGACGACTGAAAAATCTGATTGTATCAGCAGAAAAAACGCTTATCTGCTTATGAAGATTGCAATGGCGGAGGCGGAAGGAGAGGATACGGAAGGAAAGGCCCTTGTTATGAGGGTAGTTCTGAACAGGGTAAAAAGTCGGGAATTCCCGGACACCATAAAGAAAGTGATCTATCAGGAAAGACAATTTAGTCCTGTTTCTAACGGAAGGTTTGACCGGGTGGAGCCAGATGAGGACTGTCGGCGGGCATTTGATATGATTCAGAATGAAACATGGGATAAAAGCAGGGGTGCCCTGTATTTTGAAAGCAAGAGCAAATCTACATGGCATCAGGATAACCTGCAGTTTCTCTTCCGGCATGGAAACCACTATTTTTATACAGACAGGGAGGAGGACAGTGATTAGAAGAAGGATTGTAAGAAATCTGGCGGCAGCTGCATATACCCTGGCAGTGACGTTTGCTGTCGGAAGATGGGCTGTCCATGCTGCATATCTCGAAAGGGGATATGAGGCGGCAGGCGGGGAATACTGCCTGGTACTTATGGTCTGCTGGATGGCATGGAAAGCAATCAATTATTTATTTGACACATTGGAGGATTTGGAACATGAGCGAAATTGTAAAAAAAGGAGAAGTGGAGGAACTTCTCGGATACATGATAACAGATGAACAGTTCAATAAGGCATTAGGATATGCCAGAAAAAAGCAGGAGTACATATACAATCGGGATTGCCGGGCGGTGGTATTGCAGCACTGGTACCTCGTAAAGTTGACGGAGGAATACGTCAGAAGCCTTGCTTTGTCAAAGTTCACTATGGATTTGTGCAGTACACTGTGTGATATGGAA
>CATJCJ010000360.1 GCA_949738935.1 uncultured Eubacteriales bacterium
AATAGCGTCCGGGACGCTTGACAGGATCGACAGCGTGATCCTGCGGCGGAATGATACGGAACGCCGGATCCATTTAGTGATCGAAAAGGGAGGGAACGCGAAGTCCCCGGTCGCCCCCGCGCCGACAAGGGAAGGGGCGGTTTACGATCTGAAACTGGCGGAAATATATATCGCCGCCGGAACCGTAAAGATCACACAGGCAGAGATCGCAGACACGCGCATGAACGCCGCCGTCTGCGGGTGGGTAGCGGCGACAGTGAAAGAAATAGATTTTACACAGATTCAGGCGCAGTTTGACGCCTATTTCACGGCGTACAAGAAAAATATTTCGGATCAGTATCAGGATTATATCGCCGCGATCCAGTCATTCAAGGATCAGGCGCAGGAACAATACGATCTAATGGTTCAGGCGTTCAACACATACGCGGAACAGCAGAAAGAATTATATGAGGACTGGATCGCGGAACAGGAATCAGGGTTCGAGGAATGGAGCAGCGGGCAGCAGTCCGCCTTCGCACAGTGGCGGCAGAATCAGGAACAGGCGTTCAATAACTGGTATCTGAATAATACGGGAAAATGGACGAATGATTTTCTGAAATGGTTCGACGGGATCAAGGGCATTTTCGGGACGGATCCGGCGGGGGCGTTGCAGAATGAGATCGAAACGCTTCAAAACATCATATATTCGGGGGAAGTCCCGGCGGCACTGGTAACGACAGACGGCGACGAACTGGTAACGGCAGACGGCGATCAGTTGATCGCGTTCTGGACGCTGAAAACGTCCGAAACGTGTCACTGTTAGCATAAAAAAGAAAGGAGTTAAAGACATGGCACAGAAAAAGTTTTCTGATCTGACGAAAGCGGCGCAGATAAACAAAGGTGACGTTCTGGCACTGGAACAGACAGACGGGACGAAACAGGCGTTATTTGAAGAAATATGCGCCGCAATCCTGACGCCGGAGATCGTCGAACAGACAGAGGAATTCCCGACAATTTCGCCGGATGATACGATTCCGGTTATTGCGGGAAAGATCAACAAGTGGCAGCAGGACGCACTGAAAAAAATTGAGGAATCGAAACAGTCGAACGTGATCCAGTCGTTCCCGACAACGGAATTCGATCCGGAGAACCCGGAGGACGAAACGACAAAGCAGCTTCACGGCGAAATTATTTCCGCCCTGCTTGCCTACACGATGAACGAAAAGATCCTGAAAGTGGTTTCGGATCATGGGACACTGGCGGCGGATTATGAAATCCTGAAACGCGAACAAATGGCGTCATACGGCTATTTCGGCGCGGAATGGAATATCGACGATCTGATGACGCTTGTTAAGGCGCAGAAGTGGGAC
>CATJCJ010000361.1 GCA_949738935.1 uncultured Eubacteriales bacterium
TGCGGAAGCTGGTACGGCTCGAAGGTGTGGCATTCCAACAGCAAATACCGCCGGGTGGTCTGGCAGTGCAACCACAAATTTGACGGCGGCGAAAAATGCTGCACTCCCCATTTGGATGAGGAAACCATCAAGGTGCTTTTCATGAAAGCGGTCAATATCCTGACCACGGAAAAGGATGAGATTGCCGCCAATTTCCATGCTATAAAAGGGCGGCTTTTCGGCACGGCGGAGCTGGAAGCGGAGCAGTCACGGCTTCAGGAAGAACTGAATGTGGTGGCGGGGCTGATACAGCAGTGCATAGATGAGAATGCCCATGTCGCCCTCGACCAGACGGAATACCAAGCGAGGTATGACGGGCTGGCAGAGCGGTTTGACCAGACGAAAGCAAGGCTGGATGAAGTCGGTAGCGCCATCACGGAAAAACAGGCGAAGAGGGAGCAGATCGAAAGGTTTCTGGCTGAGTTGGAGCGGCAGGACGGAGTGGCCACAGGATTTGATGAGAACCTCTGGTACAGCCTGATTGATTTTGTCACAATTTTTAATAAGGAAGATATCCGTTTCACCTTTAAGGACGGAACGGAAATAAGAGTTCATTTTTAAATGGAATGGCATTTCAAAAGCAAAAATCACCTCGGATTTTTTTGTAATAGAATTTCTTAAGGTGATTTTTGCAGTATTTTTCATTGCAAGAAGATTAAAAATATCGTCCAAATAAATAACTTAGAACACATGAACATTCTTCCATAGAATAGCCTGTGCGCTTCAATATACAAAAATATATTAATAGTTTTAAATGTATAAAAATTTCGACACCATCATTCCATATAATTCCCACATGGGATGCTTTATTCCTAATGTCTACAAATTGGGAGATTTTTTTCTTAAACTCTTTATTGCTATAAAATTTTGTGATTCCATATAGGTCGTGGTTTTCTTGCTCGGTAATAGATTTAATGTATGGCTCAAATTCATCATATAAGGTATTGATTTTTTCCTTTAATGAAGGAGAAAAATTCTTCAATTGTGAGTTTAAAATATTGGATGCTTTTTTCTTTACTGCTTCTGGACAGACACAGTCACATTTTTTATTTATAATATCTAATAATTCCTCTGTTAATTTCTTGGCATATTTCTGGTTCTCCTGATTGCGATTAGCATTAATAAATGAGAATTCTCGTTCAAGTGCTACACATATATCTCCAATATCGGTATATAATACATTTCCAATATTCTTATTTCGTTTTATTAGGAATGATAAATAAGGATGTGTATCTTCTTCATTTAATATCTTAAAAAGTAATGGCAATTTGTCGCCCAAAAGTTGAAAACGTATTACACTCATAATTGTAAGAGTTTCATTCGCATAATCGTCAAAGCCGTCTTGCAACTTTACCAATATTGGTGAGGATGTTACTTTTTTTTGATTTTCAGATAGTTTGGTTTTATATAATCTAATTTCAAAGTTGACATTTAATCTTCCGGTGCAAAATTGAAAAAAACTAAGTGCATAGGAATAGTATTTTTCAATGTCACATAAGGGCTTGTCAGTATCAAAATTAAAACGAACTATTGAATGAATACTTTTTCTTAAATCTGGAACTTTTCCTGTTTCGAGCATTAAATCATCTGTATCTATGGAATACATTATTTCAAACTTTTCTTTATTTATTTCCACTTCATAGGTTTTTGTAAAAGAGTGAAAATCTTTAAAATTGATAACCGCATCGGTAATATCTATCAACAAATCTGGGCTATGTAAAACATCAATAATGCCACCTCTAAATTCAATTGAATTAAAGGTTCTCAAATCAATACCATTTGGGGTGCTACTCTTTACAATTATTGGTGTGCGGAATCTTGATGTTCCCATATCAATAGGTGCAGATATAGACGGATGCAAGTGAGTCTTTTGAAGAAATGCGATACTGCAACTATCTTCGGAAAAACCATACAACCAATTGATTTTTTCATTGGATCCATCATTATAACTTAAAATATGAGCATGCCTTTTGCACTCATTTGTAAGTGGTATAATAGTAACTATATTATTTTGTACATTAAAAAAGGCATCACATTTTCCATTTCCGATTCCTTGCAAATCTAACATTCCACTAAAGTTGTTTTGAATATTCTTTATCATTAAATTTCTCCTTTCACGTTAAAAAACAATTTTACATAATTATGTAAATAAATATCATATCATTTTAGAAGATATAATTCAAGTGTATTTTAGATTTTCTGAATCTGAAAAGTAAGCCTTATAGAGAGTGAAATAACATTAGATGGAAGAATATGCTACAATAGTCGCTCTGTTTCCTAATTTGAACCCTCCCCCTATGGGGCAAAATCAAAAAGTATGGCAAAATCAAAATGTATAAGGAAAAATCGAATTGTATCAAAGACAGCGTTTACATAGACGAGGGCATAAGCGCCACAAACACAAAAAAGCGTGATGAGTTTAACAAAATGATTGAGGACTGCCGAAATAAAAAGATAGACAGAATTATCACAAAGTCGATTTCAAGATTTGCGAGAAACACCCTTGACTGCCTTAATTATGTCAGGGAATTAAAAGCACTTGGAATTGGAGTAACGTTTGAAAAAGAGAATATCGACACGCTGGGGTGCTATTAACAATCCTCTCATCATTAGCGCAGGACGAAAGCCGCTCAATTTCTGAAAATACTAAATGGGGTATACGTCGAAGATATGAAAATGGCGAATACGGCATATCAACAAAAAGATTTATAGGCTATGATATTGATGAAGATGGAAAGCTCAAAATTAACAAGGAACAATCTAAGGTTGTTAAAAGGCTTTATGCTGAATACTTTAATGGCAAAACCGTAGACTACATCAAAAAGATTTTTGAAAAAGAGGGGGTTAAAAATTGGAACGGGGAAGCTAAATGGCAGGTAAGCACGTTAAAAAGTATGCTCGAAAATGAAAAATACAAAGGCGACGCTCTTTTGCAAAAAAGTTACACGTCTGATTTCCTGACAAAGAAAAGGACTAAAAATAAAGGTGAAATGCAGATGTGCTATATTGAGGAGAGCCACGAAGCTATAATTTCACCTGAAATATGGGAATGTGTACAGCTTGAAACAGCCCGACGAGCGGAATATATGAAAAAGCATAATTTGAAGAGCTATTCAAGAAATACTGAACAAAACCCCTTTGCGTCAAAGGTTATATGCGGGGAGTGCGGTCACGCATTTTCAAGAAAGGAATGGTGGGACAGATACGGCGGTAAACGTAAAATTTGGCAGTGCGGCGAAAGATATAAAATAAAAGGCGTTGAGGGTTGCTTAAATCGTCATACAGACGAGGAAACACTGATAAAAGCGTTTATGATGGCTTGGAATACTTTAATTGAAAATAAAGAGGCTTGTTTTGAAAAATGGAAGAAACAGATGGAAAGCGAAGATTTATTAAAGGCGTACAGGGCAAAAGAATTTATGAAATATATGTCGTTGATAACTGAATTTAACGTTGATTTTATGCTGAAAACCCTCGACCATATCAGCGTGTTTGAGAGTGGAATGTTGACGGTTGTGTTCCTTGACGGAACGGAGGTTGAAATAAAATAACACTTGACATCAATTCATTTTTATTTTAAGATTAACTTGAGTAATTATACCTACAAATAAGAAGGTGACCTTTTGAATAAATATACCGAAGAAATACAGCAATTCACTTTAATGGACGATACGTTTATGAGCGCTGTGTTTGAGGATAAAGAATGCGCTGAAATATTACTTAGTGTTATTTTGGAAAAACAGCTCATAGTGAGTGATATAAAAACACAATACAATATTCAGAATTTGCAAGGGCGTTCGGCGAGGCTTGATATAAAAGCTAAAGATACAAATGGCAATGTGTATAATTGCGAGGTCGAAAACACAAGTAGCCGCACTATTCCTGAAAGGGCGAGATACAACGGCAGTCTTTTGGACACGTCGGAATTAATAAAAGGCGAGGATTGGGATAAGCTGCCTGATACTTACGTCATTATGATTACAAGAAATGATGTGCTGGGTGGGAACAAACCAATATATCATATTGAGAGAAAAATCGCTGAATTGGGCAATAAGCCTTTTGGCGATAGAAGTTATATCATTTATGTTAATGGTAAAATTCAAGATAATACTGAGTTAGGGCGGCTTATGCACGATTTTCAATGTAAAGAAGCTGATGATATGTATAATAAGAAATTGGCTGAAAGGGTAGGATATTTTAAGGATAGCGAGAAAGGAGCGTTTAAAATGTGTGAGATTATGGATAGAATAGCAGAAAAAAGAGCAGAAGAAGCAACAATAGCGACAAATTTGAAAGCCATAAAAAATTTGATGTCAAATGCTAAGTTATCAGCACAAAATGCAATGCAGTGGATTGGAATAGACGAAGCGGAACAAGATAAATACCTTAATTTATTAGGTTTAAAAGCATAAAAAGGGTTGTAATAGCGGAGGTAGAATTCTACCCCCGTTATTATAAATTTAAGCGGTCTATTTTGTGCATATCCCTCTCATACGCCTCTCTAAGCGTTATTTTTTCGCTTTCAGGATACTTGTTTAAGGGACATACATTTGCGCCGCAAGTTTGGATATTTTTTTTATGCGGCGGAATATTTTCATTTCCAAAATCACATAATTCGTGAAATCCGCAAACAGGGCTATACCTATATTGGCATTCAGGATATTTTCTCATTTTTTTTCGCTCCTTAAAATTTATTATTAACATTTACACTATGTACGCATTATCGCAGTTAATCCTTTCGTCATATTCATATTTAACTTTAATTATTCCGTCATCAACCAAATTCCAAAAGGCTTTACCAGCTCTATGCAATACTATTCCTCGCTTTTTTGCGTAAGCCTCAATACAATTTGCAGAGGGTTCTCCGATATATTTTTGGGCAAATTTAGGTAATTCTTCATAGTCTCTTTTGTAATTTCTTGCCATAATAACCCCTCGCTTTCGTAATTGTTTTAATAATATAAATGTTTTGTAGAACCTATGGGGGTAAAATCAGTATCCCCCTTTAAATTTAGCTTTATTTTCGCTATTTAGTATCAATTATATGTTTCGAGGCACGTTGAAACTGTCTGTTTGCTTACTCGAAAACCCCAGTAAATCAGCGGTTTTTAAGGATTTTATGTAAGCGTTTAAAGTGTGTTTCAGCGTGCCTTTATGGTCTTAGCGAACATTTAGTACCCCACCTAAGTCATTAGAGGGTATTTTCACTAAATTGTTTGAATTACGCCAAAAGGTTTAGCACACTTTTCTAATTTTGCAAAAACCTTTAGCGTATATGCTTTTTTTGCTTCCATCTTCGCGGTAAAACCAGTTGCCTTTGATTTCGCCGATTTCAGTAAAAAACTCATATTTGGGGTGCTTTAAAGTGCCGCCTGTTTTTTCGCGGAATCGGCATTCCCACTTTTCAATCTTCACCTCTTCTTTTTTTGTAGTTTTTTTGCCGATAAGCCTTTCTAAATCGGTGTTTGTAAGGCTTTCAAGGCTATCTGCGTCTATTGTGTAGAAATCTGTTTTATTAAAGCGGCTGCTTGTATGGTGCCAGCTTGATTTGATAAGCAATATCCTTTTCAAATCTGCGACTTTTACTTTTTTCAAAAGCTCAAAA
>CATJCJ010000362.1 GCA_949738935.1 uncultured Eubacteriales bacterium
AATCAAGAAATAATTTATTAAAAATATGTAATAGAATTTTTATCTATATTATGTTATAATTTAAAATGAATATTGTAATTATTTTTTGGAGGGATTTATTTTGAAAAAAAGTGTTATTATTGGTTGTATTGTAATAGCGGCAGTAATTTTTTGTATTTATTTTTTTAGAAATGATATTTATAAATTATTTGATGGTAATGAGAAATTTATTGGAAATTATAATGGTAATATTGCTAATGCAGGTATGGTTACTGAAAATGATAAATATATTTTTATTTCAGCGGTTTCAGGTAAAAATATTGGTATTTTTAGAAAGTCAAAAGAAAATGGAAAGCTTTTAAAAATAAGCAATGATTTAGCTTTGTACCTCAATATATATGATGATAATTTATATTATGTTAATTTAACTGAAAATGGAAAAATTTATAAAATTGATGATGAGGGTAATGATAAAGAACAAGTTATTGATTTAGAAAATTGTGAGTATTTTAATATTAGCGATGATAATGTATTTTTTGAGTATCCCGAAAAAGATAAAATTTATTCACCTTATATTGCTGACATTAATTTTGGCAGTATTAAAAAGTTAAATGACAATGATATAGAAGGTCTTGTTTTTAATAATGGATATTTATACTATTCAAATTGGGACGATGGTGGGAAAATATATAGGATGAAAATTGATGGAAGTGAAAAGGCTTCTTTAAATACCAGGTATAGTAGTTTCATAAATGTTGACAGTGAGTATATTTATTATATTAATACTGATGATGAATATAAAATATATAAGATGAAAATTGATGGAAGCGAAAATTCATTAATATGTGAGGATTCTGCAAATTATTTGAATTATTATGATGGATATTTGTATTTCTCAAATGAAACCGATGAAAATAAAATATATAAAGTAAAAACTGATGGAACGGAAAAAACTAAAATTTCTGATGATAGGGGTAATTATATTTCTATTGTGGATAATAAATTATATTTTATAAGACAAAATGACCAAAATTTATATAATATAAATTTTGATGGAAGTGACGGTAAAATTGTGCTTGAATAGGAGTTGGGATTTTTGTTTGATATTAAAGAGGAACTTAAAAAGTTGCCGGATAAACCGGGTGTTTATATAATGAAAGATGAAAATGAAAATATAATTTATGTGGGAAAAGCTAAAATACTTAAAAATCGAGTAAGACAATATTTTCAAGATTCGGCGAATCACTCTCCAAAGGTTGTTAGTATGGTTAAGAAAATAAAAAGTTTTGAGTATATTGTTACGGGAAATGAAGTTGAGGCTTTAATTCTCGAAAATAATTTGATAAAAAAATATTCTCCTAAATATAATATTATGCTTAAAGATGATAAAACTTATCCATATATAAAATTGACAGTTAATGAGATGTTTCCGAGAATTTATATAACAAGAAAACATCTTAAGGATAAAGCTAAATATTTTGGTCCATATACAAATTCAGGAGCTATAAAAGAGACTCTTGATATTATATTAAAAATTTGGCCTTTGAGAAGATGTTTAAAAAAATTTCCCGGAGATTTTAAAAAAGAAAGACCTTGCCTCAATTTTCATATTGGTCAGTGTCTTGCTCCTTGTCAAAATAATATTTCGGAGAAAGAATATAATAAAATGATTGATGAAATAATTGATTTTATTAATGGAAAACATAAGGAAATTGTGGAAAATCTTAATAAAGAAATGAATATTGCCTCAGAAAAACTTGAGTTTGAAAAAGCCGCTGAATTGAGAGATAAAATTTTGTCAATTAAAAAATTAAGAGAACGTCAGGTTATTGAAAATATGTCTATGGAAGATAGAGATGTTATAGCTTTCGCCAGGGCGGGGGCTGAGACTTTGGTACAAGTCTTTTTTATTAGAGCGGGAAAAATGACAGGAAGAGAACATTTTCTTCTTAATAATACTGATGGAATTACAAGAAATGAGCTTATAACTGATTTTGTTAAAAGATTTTATGGAGGAGCTTCTTTTATTCCTAAGGAGCTTATTTTACAGGAAAAACTTTGTGATGAAGAAGATATTTTAAAATGGCTCTCATTTGTTAAAGGACAGAAAGTTACCGTTATATGTCCCAAAAAAGGTGAAAAGTTTAAACTTGTGGAGCTTGCCTCAAAAAATGCTGTTATTACTCTTGAGCAATTTGGAGAAGAAATGCAAAGAGAAAAAAGAAGAACTTTTGGGGCTTTAAATGAAATAAAGAAAGCTTTGAATATTGATTTTGAATTGAATAGAATTGAATCTTATGATATATCAAATACTCAAGGTGTAGATTCTGTTGGTTCTATGGTTGTTTTTGAATATGGAAAACCAAAAAGAAGTGATTATCGTAAATTTAAAATTAAAACTGTTTTTGGAGCTGATGATTATGCCAGTATGGAAGAGGTTATTACAAGAAGATTTTTGAGATATTTAAAAGAAAATGAGGAAAATGATTTGAATGGAAAGTTTGATAAGTTGCCTGATATGATTTTTCTTGATGGGGGCAAAGGTCAAATTAATGTTGTACTTGAAGCTCTTTTAAAATTAAATCTTGATGTTCCTGTATGTGGTATGGTTAAGGATGATAAACACAGAACAAGAGGACTTATATATAATAATAAGGAAATTTTATTTAATACAAATAGTGAGGGATTTAAGCTTATTACAAGAATACAAGATGAAGTTCATAGGTTCGCTATAGAATATCATCGAAAGCTGAGGGGTAAAATACAAGTTAAATCTATCCTTGAAGATATAAAAGGGATTGGTGAAAATAGAAGAAAAGCCCTTTTAAGACATTTTGGGTCAATTGACAATATAAGAAGAGCTACAGTTGATGAACTTAAGGAGATTGATACTATGAATGAAATGGCGGCTAAATCTGTATTTAATTTTTTTAATAGTAGTCGTTAGAGCGTATCTGATTTCAAGCTAAGTTGATTCATTATAACAGTTGATATGAGTTTTCAGATGCGCTCTAAATAAATATTGCAAGTATATAAAAAGGTATATAATAATAAAAAATTTTATACACCTTTTTATATACTTGCAATATTTTTAATGTGAATTTTATTTAAAGTTGAAGTTTTTTACAATTTCTTTAAGTTTTTCAGCCTGTTTGGAAAGTTCTTTTGCCGCATTGGCGCTTTTGTTTGAAGATTCTGTATTTGAGTGAATAACATCTGATATTTTATTGATATTTTCATTTAGAATGTTTATAAATTCTACTTCCTCGTTGGATATTTTAGATATATATTTAATAGAATCTGTCATATTTTTGGCTTCATTAACAACTTTTGTAAGATAATTTTCTGTTTCCTCAATTGTTTTAGTGCCGATTTTTATAGCCTCAATTGTTTCTTTTATAAACTCTTCAGAATTTTTTGTTTCTCTTGCGCTTATTTCTGATAATTTTTTTATGTCTTTTGCTATGATAGCAAATCCGGCACCGGTATTTCCAATTCTCGATGCCTCGACAGAGGCGTTAACAGAAAGAATATTAGTTTGAGAAGAAATATCGTTTATTATATTTATAATGTTTCCAAGGTGAGTTGTGCTATTCATGGTATATTGCATAGCTTTAACAATATTTTTGAGCTGTTCTGAACACTTATTTATTTCTTTGTATACTGCTTCGATTCCATTTTTTGCTTCGTTTGTATTTTTATCAATACATCGTATTTTTGAAGAAAATTTTTTTACTATATTATGAAGATTATCGATCGATTCAGCCTGCATAACGGCACCAATAGATAATTCTTCAGAGGCTTTAAAAACATTTTTTGAACCTATTAATACATTGTCAGAAGAAGCGTTAATATTATAAATTGTTGTATTTAAAAATTTTGATATTTCTAAAAGCATATTTTTAATGGCTTTAAAATCACCGTGATATTCAGCTTTTGGCTCGATAGTCATATTACCTTTTGATATTTCTGAGAGAACGTAATCTATATCGCTGATAATATTATTTATATCTCCAATAAAAGCATTGAGGGAATTGGCTAAAACTCCTAGTTCATTTTTACTGTCGTAATTTATACCATCTCTAAAATTACCGTTTTTCATTCTTTCTGTAGCTTTTACCATATTTTTAATTGGAGCTGTTATTTTTTTTGTAAGCATTCCTATAAATAATGTGGCTATAATAATTATAACAATACTAATTAAAATAACATTAAATATGACTTTATGGGCAACAGATAGAGCGGTACTTTTATCCTGCATTGTAATAACAGCCCATGATGGAGAGTTTCCTTTCATTGGTATTGGAGTATAGCTTATATAATAATTTTTATTTTCAAATTCTACTTCTGTGCTTCCTGTATTTCCTGAAAGAACATCAGAAATAGCTTTTTTATATTCATCTGAAATTTCAAATAATACCTCTTCTGTAATTATATCACCATTTTCATCTACAAAACTTTCTCCTTTTGAGTTTTTCTTGGGAATTTGTTTTGTAGTATTTTTGAAATTATAAAATTCTTCCATATATTTATTGTCAGGGTGGGCTACTACATTTCCTTCACCATCAATTATATAGGAATAATTGCCGCTTTCATTATCTGAAAAATTTTCAATAAGATTTTGTATGTATTCAAGTTTTATATCTACTCCTAAAATACCTATTAGTTTTTCATTTTCATTATTAATTGGCATAAAAACTGATGTACATGGCATTTTTGTGGCAATTGAGTAATAAGATTTTGAAACAAATGGTTTTGGATTATTTATCATATCTTTAAACCACCAACGATTGCTTCGGTCTCCAAGTTCTCCGTGTGACCTTGCTGTTTGTTTTCCGTCTGTTTTTTGAGCGTATATGAGTTCAATATAGTCATTTCTTTTGGAGCATTCTACAAATACTTTAGTTTGTTTTTGATTTTGCATTGATACCACGTCTGAATTTGTCGCAAGTTCAAATGAAACATTATATGCGCCGTCAATAAATTTCTCGACTGTATTATAAATAAAACCGGCGGTCTTATTATTTTCCTCAACAATTTTTGTATCATAAAAATTTATAAAAGTAATATATGTAACAAAGCTTACCGCAGAAATAAGACAAATAATAATGATGATTATATTTAGAATAAATTTTTTGCCAATACTTTTTTTACTGAATTTTTTCATATCAGACCTCCTGTTGGTAAAGTGAATAAAACGACTCTGAGAAAAGTTTAACTCAGAGTAGAATGCTGCTAAATGTGTAAAAATTAATTTTTTTCTAATTTGCGAAAAATATAAATTATTGTAAAATCTTAAATAAAAATTTAATGTATAATGGTAAATTTTTGCTGAAGATATAAAAATATAATTATTAATGCTTTAATTATACTATTTTTTTCTTATTTTGTACATACCTAAATAATTTTGATATTAGATAACTTTAGGCTACTTCAGCAGCAGTATAAACCCATCGGCTTTAGCCGGTAGTGATTTAGTTTGAATTCTTCTTTGCTAGATAGTGTTTACACGAGATTAACTTAAAATAGAAAGCCAGATAGAAATACAGCGTATTTGAACAGCAGCAAGAAAAGACGCTGTGTTTTTTGCATAGCGAGTAGCAATTCCTCTCCAACGTTTTAACCAAAGAAAGGCATTTTCAACAAGATGTCTAGGGGCTGTCTTAAAACTAAATATTGTACAAAGCATAAAAAATGTTGTATAATTTAGCCAAATAATGTTGTAAAGA
>CATJCJ010000363.1 GCA_949738935.1 uncultured Eubacteriales bacterium
ACCTGATTTAGAGGTCATTTCGTCAAAAGCCTCTATACCTTGTGATTTTAACGTTACAAGTAAATCTTTAACATCATTAACCTCAAAAGGTGTTGTTGCTGAGAAGCTCATCAGTTTATCCAACTGTTTATTAGCCGTTTCTGCGTCTCCATATATTTGATTAAGGGTTATACGAAAACTTTCAAATTCCGAACCTGTGTTTTGGACATTACCTATAAGGTTTGAAAACACACTCATAATAGATTGACCTGTGTTAGTCATTAGGTTACCTAGTATGTTTAAGTTCATTCCTTGCAGCATACCATTCATTCTATCTTGAAAAACAGAAGCAGAACCTGACGCAGTATCAGCTGAGTTAGATAATCTTTGAAGAGCAGAAGACGCACTTAGCATTCCTGATGTAGCGTTATCTGTAAAACTCAATATAATACCTAAACCGAAACTGTCCATAGATAATAGCACCTCCTGTATTTGGTTTGGGGAGATTACCTATTTTCCTTTTACTGCGTCAACTTCTGCTTTTTTTTGCTGTAATACTATTTCGTACCAGATTTTTCTCTCACGTATTGGAATTTCTAAAAGACTCTCCCTGCTCCAGTGATAGCAATAAGCCAGTACGTGCATTTCATTTAATGCCTTTTGATACGATAAATGTTTTAAAAATTCATAATAAAAGAAGGTGCTTATAGAAAATTTACAGGGTTAAGTTTTCCCTTAAAATCCTCCCCGCAATCTGTACAAGACACTTCAATTTCCATATTAACACCAAATAAGTTATCTTGACTAAGTTTTTGTAAGTAATCTCTGTCTTTTAAAGACAAACTGCTCATAATATCATCTGTTATAGGTATCCCCGAATTAAAAGTACAAGTCCTTTTTAATAAAGACGTTCTTGCTTTACCCACATTTTTAACAAGAAGAGGGGCTAAAATCTCTCTGTCAAGTCCATTAGCGTAACGCATAACACCTAACTTATGGACTTCGCCTTTAGCGTCTTTATATCCTCTTGGTAAATCAAAAGGTATCTCACGCTTTCCGTTAAAGGGTACAATTTCGAGTTCGTCCGTATCGTAAAGAGTAGTCAACGCAGCTCCACAAGAAGGGCATTCGTGAGTTGTCTCCATTTCCGAACCTAAAGATATTTTTCTTAACCGCAAAAACATAATATCTTGGTCACCAACAGATAGAGATTTTATTAAATTCTCCCATTTCTTAGGACCTAAATCTTTTTTAGTTAGTGTTCCAATACTTAAACAACATCTTGACAAAAGTGTGTTAAGTACCTTACCAATATTATTTTTAATGTCATTTTTGGATATAGCCTCTTCGTCTTTACCGTTTATCTCTCTAAGGGTATATGTATTATGTGTTATACCGTTTTCATCAACTATACCCATTTCGAGGGAATATTCGGGTGTAACACCATTTTCATCAGTAGCATAACCTTCATCAATAGTGATGTTATCAGGTTCCCCTCTACTGCCTTTTACATCCTCTTCAAATTGTTTTTCAATATCCACTACCATAAAATTTTACCTCCAATTTATATAGTATTATTCTATTATAAAATAAAACCTATAAATAGTTATTGCTATCTATAGGTCAACTTTATTACAATGTATTAAGCCTTATCCCATACATACTGCTTACTTCCCGAAACAGACTTAACATTTGATACGGAAGTTCCCGCGCCTAAATACTCATACTGTATTGTAATCTTTTCAATAGCGACATCATCACTTGTAGCGTCAAAGTCCGTTCCTTCCCATTTAGAGATAAAAGCATCATAAAGCATATACGCTCTTCTTGTATTACCTTGTCGGTCAAGTATTTCAATTAAGATATTTTGACGTGTCAAATGGTTTTTTAATGTCTTTTCAAAATCTTGCTCAAGACTTCTTGAAAAGAACATACCCTTTTCCATTGTTACCTCTCCGACTTTTTCACGTCCAGCAAGTTTATGAACATAAGGAAAACCACTTTCTTGATATTCAACGACTCCAACCTCTCTTGAAATACCGCTGATTTTCTGAAATCCCATACAAGTATTAGAATTTCCGAAAGTAACTTTAAAGCAAAACTTCTGTAAAGGGTCATCTTTTATAGTTCTCGGCATAGTTAATTACCTCCCCTCTTTACTGTTCCTGCATTTGATGTGCGATTCTTATAATAACAAACTCCGACGGTTTCTTTTGCGCATAGCCACATTCGATAATAAGCCTTCCTAAATCTCTGCTTACTTTCGGATTGTTTGTTTCATCACACTTGACATAATAAGCCTCTGATGAGTCTTCGCCTAAAAACGCTCCTCCACTATACATTGTTTCAAGAAAAGAAGAACACATAAACACTGCCATATCTCTTGTAACCTTATCATTCGGCTCAAATACTAAAGACTGTGTACCGGCTTCAAGAGATTTCATAATATTACTTTTTAACATTATATCCGCAACATAGCGCATTTTGCTATCCGAAGATAGAGAATGACAACCCCAAACACAAATACCATAGTTAGGGCGTGGCATAATACAATTTATACCTAAAGGATTGAAAACATCAACGTCCAGTTTTCTAAGAGATTTTTGTGTTGGGCTTATGTCACATACCTCAACAACACCAATAAGTGGGTACTCGACTCCAGCGGGATTTTTATGTACTCCACGATTAACAATATTCTTTGCGAACATACCCATTAAATGACCACAAGGAGGGACTTTTTTAGTATCGCCAACTTTGGAAAGAGGATTATTAATCTTAATATAGGGATAGTAAAGTGCACCATTACCTGTATTATGATTACTGCGAAATTCTTTTATGCCCGCAACATTTTCACTTCCTTCTCCTTGTGTAATGGCAAATATATTACGGTCTGTGCAACACGCAAGTAGAGTATTGCTGTCCGTAAGAGTTGTAAAATCAGGAGAACATATCATTGAAACGTCATTAGCCTCATCAAAGGCAATTTGTAACATATCTGTTGTCAAAACCGATACATCATCTCCGTCATTTCCACCTTTTAAAGTTAAAGTTTTTGCTGATAAGGTAACTTCATCAGAAGAATTAACCGAGACATCAACTAAGGAGCTATTTTGCACAAATGTATCAATAATATCCGCTGATGTTACATCATAGTAACTTTCAAGAATTTCTTTACCGCTCATTACAGATACTTTAAAATGCCCTTCTCCTTTATCAACATTTTCAGCAAAAACAATTTTTAAACTGTTTCCCCATACTCCCGCGTTTTTAGCTGAAAAAGTCAAGTGCATTGTATTTTCGGCAACAGAAGCCCCAACAGCATTTTCTCCGCATACTCTGGAAACATAACAGTTACTGCCCCCATTCTGGAAAAAACCATAAACAGCGTAAGCTAAATATTGATTTTCGTCAAAAGCGCTTTTAAGCCCTCCTCCAGCAAACTCATCAAGAAAACCCTGCCACGAATTAATGAGAACAGACTTTCCGACAGTGCCTTTTTTAGCAAACCCTATAAAACCTCCAATAGAACTCGAAAGAGCTTCAATAGTACCTCCGCCACTTGAAACACTTTCAGTATAAACACCAGGGGATAAATACTCAGCCATTACTTAACACCTCCTTCTTCTTTGTTTATTGTCTTGTTATTATTATTTCTTGCGGAAATGTCTGTGATAGATATTTCACGCAAACCGCAAGCGTTTTTCATAGTCTCTGTTACTTCTGAATTGGATATGTCCTTATTCTCAAAAGGTTTAAGAACTAACACAGTTCCATTTTTTAAAGTAAAAGACCTTTTAAGACCTTTCAATTCTTTAATTTTCACCATTAAAATCTACCTCCCTGTCCTATAGATTGACAGCCTGTTCTATTTGTACGTCAACATCTGTAATCATTGGATAAACTACTCCTAAATCCTCATCAATAGACGCATTAAATTTATAAGTGATAAAAGAATGTAAAATACGCTGTTCTTGTGTTATAATATCTGATTTTTGTAAATCAGACTTCCTTAACGCGAATATATCAACAGAATTTCCCCCATTGTCTGTAACATCAAGATTAAAGTGTCTTTCAACCTTAGATAACCATTTTAAAGTCATAGCGTTCATATCTGTATAAGTCTTACTCCAAAAATCAATTTGATAAAATACGTCATAAGGAATAAAAGATTTTTTTGCAGTTACCTTTTTGTTTATATAGTTCTTGTCGGTTTTTATTCTGCCGTCAAAATGTCTTATAGGTTCATACACACTATAAAGATTATATATTGAGATTAAAGGGTATGTTTCAATTTTAAAGTCCATATCTGGCTTTCTTACCTCAACAGGTACAGAGACTAAACTACCTTGCCTGTCAGGAATTTGCACAACAGCTTTTATAAACTTAACAAGAGCGCTATCTATCTCTTCAAACCAAATACTTGAACTCACTTTATACCTCCTATATAATCCTTTAAAAAATCATACCAGCCGCTTCTTATTTGATTTTCCATTTCATCAACTGTTGGTCTTATTAAAGGTCTTGGCGGCATTTTATCTGTCCCATATTCAAGCCATATCATTAGGTCACTAAACTTAACGCCGCTTGGGTGTTTTTTCCAAGCGGAAGCTCCTATAAAATAGGTTACATCTTTTTGAGAAGACTTTATTTTCCTAACATCAATGTTATCTCTTAAATAACCTGACTCAATATAAATGGTTTCGTCTCCGCCTTTTAATTCAATAGTCCTTTGTGATAATGGTGTCCAAGATAAGTCTTGTTTATCTATATGACCTCGCAAAACCTCTAAAATAACCTGACTATCTTCATACAAACGACCTTTAAAAGCAGGAACTAAGTAACTGTTTAAAGCCTTTAAAACCGCTCCCGCTCTCTGCCAGTCTCCTACTTTAGTCAAAGACATTAATATTATCTCCTTTCAAAAAATCGTCTTTTACTTCGGTACATATAAAAGTGTGAAATAAAAATACATTCGCCACATTAGTAATCGGATTTATTTCCTCAATCTGATAATAAACTCCTTGATAAGACATAACAGCCTTTTTTAAAACGACATAATTTTGTGGTCTGAAATCAATTTTCTTATCCATTAAATCCTTAGTCGGAACAGTTATCGCGGCATTACAAGTATTTTTTTCAACATCTGTTTGACCTGTCGAACGTGTGATTTGTATCCTTCCCCAAAGAGCGATAGGCTCTTTATAGTGTTTAACAGGAGCTTCTTGATACACATTAACCTTTGTTTCTTCCTCATTCATAAGATGAATATATATTTCCTCGGTCATCATATTTTCATATATTTCCTTAGTTCCTTCAAGAAAGTCTTTTTGTACTTCCAAAAGGTCTTTGTCTATACCCATACATCAACACCATCACTATTTGCGTTTTAATTATTTTCCATATCAGAAATATTTGTATCCAAATCACTTATAGACGGAATAGTTATCTCGTTAATAACACCACTAACATCAAAATTCTGTTTTGTTTCAAATTCAAGCTGATAATAACCTTTTAACCCAGTCATATTAGTAACCACAATAAGCAAGTAGTAGTCAGTATCAGGTTTTAACCCCGATATTTTTAACTTAGTTTGTTGAGCATTATACAAAGTTTGAACCAAAGCAGAGCCTTTTAAAATCTTTTGACTGTCCTTTA
>CATJCJ010000364.1 GCA_949738935.1 uncultured Eubacteriales bacterium
GACATTATAAAATGCTATCATCTACGACAAGCAGGAGCGCCCAAACCCAGTTATATATGTAACAAGGCAGACGTTGAAACACCGACAAAGTAATTAAAAGCAAGGATGAATTGACCCAAAAAATAAAACCGGAAGTAAAACCCAGAATATAAATATAACCAAACATTTAAGCCGAGAAAACACATGTAAACATGGTATAAAAAAATTAAATATAATTCAACACATAACATTTAGCCAAACAATCACTTGTTTTTAATAGATACACTGTTCATGCCGCCACTGCTATTTTGTGTGATATAGTATTTTCTGCTATTATTATGTGTAAAATTATATATCATTTCCATTACAATTTAAACACATATCTCCAATTTATACATTGCGATTCGCCATTATTGTCATAATATCCCCGTTCATGGTTGCATCTATCCAAATTCCAGTCATAAAAAAGGCAATATTTACAATCCCCTGGATAAAAAAATTTATTGTAAGTATCTTGATCAACTTTTTTTGACTTCCCGCTTTGCACAATTTTTCTCAATTCAATTTCTTCATTATCCATTTAATTACTCCTTTATATTTATTGAATTATTTCCGCTGTTATTATTTTGCGTAATATTGTATTTATTTCCTTTATTGTTTGGTGTGGCGTTATATTTATTCTCGCTGTTATTTTGTGCTGAATTATGCTCACTACCGGATTGTTTTATATAACCAATACCAAGCTTATTATTTGTTCTACCTGCTAAATAGTCTAAAGAAACATTATAATATTCTGACAATTCTATTGCTTTGTCAAATGGTATTTGATATTCACCTGTTTCCCATCTACTATACTGCTTTTGTGTTGTTTTTAAGATTTCTGCAACTTGATTTTGTATTAAATCTTCATCTTCTCGTAAGTCCTTTAGTCTTTGGTAGTATTTCATAAAACATACCCCCTTTTTTTGTTTTCTTATACAATTATATCATACTACGAAATTGGGGTATTGACTTTAGTACAAAAATGGGATATACTTTTATATGTAGTACATTTTTGTACTGCAAAAGGAGTCGTGCCCGCGCTCCACCACCAAATATAAGGGCAGAAAGGAAAATAAAATGAATTTCACGCTTGAGGATTTAATCGACCTTGAATCGGCTCGGATCGCAAATGCCGAACTTGAAAGAGAATTAAACGAAGAAGATTATACAGAAACTCTGGAGCCTGACGAACAATGTTAACTTTTCAAAGCTGGAGCGGCGGGAAGGACAGCACAGCAAGTATAATACTTGAACACATTCATGGCTTGCCACGCTCAAAAATCATAATGTCGGAAGTAATGTTTGACAAAAAGCGCAATATC
>CATJCJ010000365.1 GCA_949738935.1 uncultured Eubacteriales bacterium
AAGTAAATTTTTATCTTTTGAAAAATGCGCAAGTACCCTCATTTCAAGATTTGAGAAGTCAATAGCAACTATCTTCCTGCGTTTTTTAGTCTTAGGATTTATACTGCCGATAAATAAACTTCGTATCTGGTATTTATCCTCTTCATCTGCTTTTGGGAGCTGTTGCAAATTCGGATTTGAGCAACTCAATCTTCCGCTGTCCGCACCAATTTGATTAAAGTTAGGGTGAGCTTTTCCGTCATCATATAACTTATCAAACATACCGTCTATAAAAGCACTTCTTAATTTCTCCAATTTAGAATATTCAAGAATAAGTTTAGCTATCTCAACACCTTCTTGCTTACGCTTATTCTTATATGTCATTTTGGATATTTTTCTAAATACATAGGCGTTCGTCTGTGGCGCTCCTGAAGGTGTTTGAGAAATAACAGAAAAATTAAAAGAGTTATCAAGTGTTGGGGTTGTTGTATTCTCCCATACTTCAAGTCTTTTATTATAATCCTTTATCTTTATTTCTCGCTCTTCTTTTGAAAAATAAGACCACTTTTTATTTTCCTGAGGTTTTTTAAGCGGTTTTTTATAACCAAAAAATAATTCCGCTAGCTGCTGATTACTTCCTATATTAAATTCAATTCCCGCTAGCTCGTATATTTTATACTCTATATCCTCAATATCTTCTTTTATTGAAGTCCGCATATCTCTTAGATGGTCAATATCAACTGTCGCTCCCGCTTCTTCCATATCAAATAACACTTTCAAATAAGGTATGTATTTTTTATAAAAGATTTTATCCATTCCCTGTTTTTCAAGTTCATCTATAAACCACAAATAAAGGATATAAGTATAAAAAGCGTCGTCCGAAGCGTAAGGAGCAAGGTCCTCAATTAAAACAAGGTCAGCCGTAGCTTTTTGGTTAGCTTTAAGACCAAACTGCTTTTTAACATCATTAGGAACGGTATTGACAACCTCTTTAAAATGTTCTTGACTTATATTCAGTATTTCCATAGAGTTCTCTTTAAGACCATTAGGACTGTTTTCATCACATAGCCAGCTTGCGAGCATAGTGTCAAACAAGTCCTTAGTTTTTATAAAGATATTTAAACGAGCCATAACGTGCATATCAAATTTTAGATTGTGACCTATTATTCTAACATCATCACGTTCAAAAGGTTCTCTTAACCATTCCGCAACATCTTCAAGGTCTATTTGACTATCAAAATCCTCTTCTTGTCTATGACCAACAGGAATATAATAATTATCATAAAATACCCACAACAATAAGATTTTCATTGGGACCATTAACTTTAAGTGTATTAGTTTCAGTATCAAACGCAAATTCCTCAACAGACATCAATTTTTTATGCAATTTTTTTAAAGATGTCATTGTAGATATTACCTGACTTTTTCTACGTTTAGGAGTATTAAAAAGAGAAATAGCAGCCATTTAAAATCACCTTTCTTATAAATTAAAATAAGCGCTTACACATTCATTTTAGCATAAGCGCTATTTACATACAAATCACCTTTATCTGCCGTTAATTCTATCTTTCAGTATTTTACCCGCGGCGAATTTTACTCTTAAATTTTTAGGAATTGTCATAGGTTCCTGCGTTCTTGGATTTACTCCTGTATGTTCTGGAACCTCAAATATTTCAAACTTGCCAAAACCAATAAAATTGACTTCGCCATCTTTGATAATAACATCTTCAAGAATTTCAAGAAAAGCATTTACCTCAACCGAAGCGGCGGTTTTAGTAACACCTCTTAAATTAGCGTATTTTTCAATAAAATACTTTTTATTAACCATTTCTATTTCCTCCTTAAACTTTTATTTACTTACGTGAAAATTTTTTACCAATTTTAGATTTAGCAGAAGACTTTTTTAAGGAAGAAGCGGTTGACCTTTTGAAAATACTTTTTTTCTTTTTGAGTACGTCAAAAGGTATATCATCATCTTCTTCGTCCTCGTCGTCCTCATCACCGACAAGGGTATCATCATAACCATCTTCCCCATATTCTTCCTCGTCATTTTCATCTTCAACCTCACCATCTTCACCACGCATACGTAACCGTAACTGCTCCTCAATAATATCATAAAGACTTTCTGTAGAGCCATCAAACATTTCTTTTATATCGTCGTGTAAATCCGCAAACAAATTAGCTAATTCTTTTCTTGTAAATTCAATTTCATCACCAACCTCAATAGTATAATTTGTAGCTGTTCCTGTACCTGTTCTTACAATAGTGCATTCTCTGTGCAAAAGGCCTTTTTTAATATTTATACGGTCAAGCTGTGACATAACACGAGCACCCGCAAAATAAAGTCTTATTTGACCTTCTTTTTTTACTGTTTTACCATTTTTATCAGTATACTCATAGGGTCTTTCATCATATATGAGATAAGCACCTTTATAAGATGGTCTGTCACCCTTATCGCATTCAATACATTCACCGTTAGCGACTACTTCACTACAAACAATACTCTCAAACTTTCCATTAGCTTTTAGTATATTGTGCATATAAAAGTTAATAGGCTCGTCCATTAAAAAGATAACATCAGCTTCAGGACTTCTATTTTTCTTATCCGCTTTAAGATAGAACTCAAAAATCATTTTGCCCGCGTTTGCTCTCGCTTGTTCCTGTCTTTCGGCTTCTTCCCTTGCAAATTTATAACCACGATTAAATATTCCTTTCTTATTCATTAGTTATAAACCACCTTTCGTAAATTTATTGTTTAATAATATTTAATACGCATAATAGCATACTAAAAAAATCTCGTCAAATAAACTGAACCTACACTTCCATCAACCTACCAGTTCCCCCTGTAGCGTCTGTTCCACGCTCCTCGCATTCGATTGAAAGAGTTCTTATAAGCTTTTCTTTATCTCTGATTGTCATTGTATTTTTGTAGTCAATAAGTCCAAATAAACAGCACATTATTCCTCGCCCCTTTCCATATTTAAAGCTACAGTTTCATTTACATATAATCGTCTTTCTTTTAAATACCTGATAAGTTCAGGATATTTTTCTTTGTCAAGCTCTGAGACAAACGTACTCCAAGCGAGACTTTTAATTTCCGAATCAGACATAAAAACCGCCGCGTCACATATAGCGTCGGCAAGTTGTATAGAGGCGATAATAGTATTGTATTTAAGAGTTCCTCTGAAAATACGAATCTCAACAGTTGAATAATTCGTAATATTAACGCATACATATCTACCGGAATAGCATTTTTTAGCATCATCAAGTATAGATTTAGGCTCGCATTTCCAGCCATAGCGTTTAGCCCAATGATTAAGCTGATTTTCAGTTCTTCTTGAAAATTTCAAAAGTTCGTTCCAGTTGCTTTCAAAGAAGTATAATATTCTCGCTATACATTCTTCCTGTTCTTCCATTGTTTCGCCAAAAGCGGTACGATTTATATGTATATGCAGTCCGCAAGTGGAAACATTATGACTTTTGTATCCCATACACAAGGCGATTCTGCAAATATCACTCCAAGGCATATTTTTCATATGATATTCTAAAGTCATTGGATGAGTAACTATTTCCATACCATCATCAAGAGAACCGTCTGTTTTGATATAGATATTTTCAACGTGCGTATTTACAGCCTCACAAAGCTCCTGCGCGTTGTCTTCATCTTTTCCGGCACCGTCTATCTCAAGCTCACATCCAAAAAATCTGTTTCCGCTTCCTCTGAAAACAGGGTCTGGTTTGTATGAGTAATCGTGAAGATATCTCGTATTGCACTCATCTCTAAAACATTCGTCACAATAAGCCGTTTCATTATAAGCGTCAAAATAATTTGCGTAATCATTATGAATAACCTTTCCGTATTCACTGCACCTTGTATAATAGTCGCAGTAACAGTCTCTGCACAAATCAATATTATCGTCTCCCATATTTTCCTTATTCTCAAAGCGATTTTTACATCTGTCACATACAAAAGTGTATTCATCATAGCAATCCTCACAGTAGACATTTTCGTTAAGTACACAAATTTCATCTTCAGGGATTCTTTCTCCGCAATGAATACAAACGCTCGATACTTCATCAAGGCAATATAAGCAGTAGTAATCATTATGAAAAAGGTAAGCTTTTTCTTTTGGTATTCTTTCTCCGCATTCGGCACAAATAACAGTGTTTTCCTCAATAACTTCTTTTTTCTCAATAACTTTACACATTTTAAAAACCTCCAATATTAATATTCTTCCGCAAGCAGCATTGTACAGTAAATCTCACATCATCAATAACAAAAACTTTATTGTCAACGGCGTTACCCTCTCCAATAGGAACAAACACCGTATTTTTATATTCAGGCTGTTCCTGTGAATGAATAATTCTCTGAAATACCGTACCATCAACATTAATCCCTTTAAGCTCAAACACTTGTAAATAATCCTGTTTTTCCACTTTCATAGAACTAATAATATCCCACATCAAAAGCTGTAAACAGAGAAGTATTTCAGCGTTAACCCCTCTCGTGATATATTTTTTCTCAAACATCTTCTCACCTCCAAATTTCAACACATCAAATTTTGACTATAACAGTTTTTCTAAGTATATTTTTTGCATATACAAAGAAAAGGTTTATCCCTGTTTTCAAGGATAAACCTCTATTATAGTCAAAATTATCAATATAAAAATATACCCTGTTACTAAAAATCACCTCCAAATAAAAAGTAAATATACCTTTCGCATACCTCTGACTATATCAGAGCTATACACTATAATAATATATAATTGAAATTATTTACTATAACAAATAAAGGAAATACTGATTAAATAAAATTAGAATCAGCATTTCCTTTATTTTCTTAATTACATATTTTTCATATATTTAACGTGAGTTCGATGAAATTTTATATTAATTGGACCCTTTTTCTATCGCAAAAAGGGTCCAAACCCCCAAAAATGCTCTTGAAGCATCAAAAACCTTGAGGTTTCACCTCAAACTCCACAAACATTTTGAAAAAAGTTTGACAAAAACTTTTATGCGAAATTACGTTTCGCTGGGTTTTACTACAATTTTTTGTCGAATTCACGTTATTTATTTAAAATCTCCTCATTTTTATATACTTTGACAGCCATATCCTCTTTACAATCAGCAATAAGTCCTCTGTCGATAATACAATACCCTCTTGGCATAGTTTTCAAAATAGATTTCCAATCTTCTCTCAAAATATTTGAAAGATGTTTTGCGACAAGCTTTATTTCCGAATCATTCGGTTTAAAAAAAACTCGTGTAGCCGCCTGTTCCAAAATAGATATAAAGTCAGTATTTTTAGACCTTATAAACTGCGTCGCGCAAATACATTCCACACCAAATTTTCTTCCTTCTGTCAAAATTTTTGTTAATGGCGCTGAATTTCCGCAATTTATATTTCGCAGCTCATCCAAAACAAGAACAAAATTTTTTTCTATTGACCCATTTTGCCTTAATTTATCCATAAGAGAAAACAAAATAATATCTGAAACAATTTTTTTAACTTCGTCTGACAATCTTGAAAGTTGAAAAATATGTACTTTTGGATTTCCATACAACACATAATCCAAACTATCGTTTTTATCAGAAAAACTTACTCCCGTAATTAGTGGTAATAATTTTTCAGCGGCTGTTTTCGCGGGACTTTTTTTCATTTCCTCAAGCCTGTCAAACACCTTCTGAAAAGTTATACTATCATTTGAATTAAAAACATATACTATCGATTCATAAACTTCATTTCTTTGCTGCATTCCTAATTTTAAGCAACCTTTTAAAATATCAGAAATTCTGTTTGCCATTTCAATAATTTTTTGATTTTTCTTACCTTCAATATTCCCAATAAAAAAAGGATTTATTGGTAATGGTTTGTCGGCAACATCATAAATCAACAGCTTATCTTTCATAAAGCTTTTTACATTTACCGGTATTTGATTATTAGCGAAACTGTTTCCTGTATCAATAATCACAACAGGAATATTATTAGCGACAGCTTGAACAATTAAATTCAAAATAGTATAAGTTTTCCCCGTTCCTGATTTTCCTGTAATCAAAATATGACTGTTTGGAGTATCAAAACTGCTTATCTCTTTTTTTGTTTTAGAAATTCCAAAAATCTTTCTCATTGTTAATACTTTCCTCCTTTTGCTCAATATTTTCATTAAATATATCAAATTCTTCTCTCTTAAAAACAATAAATCTTTCCTGCTTTTTCTTATTTTGACAAATCACTGTTCTTTTACACTCAAAGCTGTCCTTATTTGTTTTTAAAATTCCCATATTGTTAAATTGTCTTAATAAACCTCTAACTGAAATGCTTATACCCATCATTGGAAGTATTGTATTTTTAAGACATCCAAGCGTTATTCTCACTTCATCATAAATCAAGAAAATTACTCTATCCAATTTTTCATAATTAAAAATTGTGTTATTGCTTAATATATCTATACTTTTTTTCTTTAATAGCTCTATAATAGATTCTTTGAATAAATTTTCAATACATTTTTCATCAAAAAATTCCTTATTGAAAAATTCATCAATAATTACATCATAATCTCAGCTAATCTCTAAACATTCATAAAAATCTAATTTATAGGATTTCAAAAAATCAGAAAAAATATTTATAACTTTTTTAAGAATCTCACAGGCAACTGTATAAGTTCCATACTCGCAATCAGCTTTAAATAAATCGTTTTTAATATGAATATTTTCAGCATATCTCAAAAAACACCAAATCAAATCTGAAAAAATATGGTAATCTTCATTATTTATCATTAACAATCTTTTTAAATCTAAATTTTCTTCCTCTATCTCAATAGGAATCATCAATTCCGACTCCAAATTACCATAACATATTTCTTTGTCAATAATTAACACAGGCGCCTCAGCCTCAAAGCCTTTGCACTTTTCACCATAACAAAAAATTTTTTTTATCTTTTCAATATTGCTTTTTGGCAAATAATCTGTCATTTTACTGTTTCTGCCATCTATAATAAGCAAAAAATCCTTTGTGTCTATAACCGCCTTTTCAATATCTGAAAATTTATTATCCAACATTAAATTACCAGAGCATTTGTTAAAAACTTTCAAAAATAACTCTATAACTTTCTTAGAACACATAAAATCTACCGTCAACAAAAATATCTGGTTTATAACCAAATTTAAATTTTTAAAACGTGTATACAGCAATGAATAAAATAAAATTGAAAGTAATATTACCCTATCTTCTTCACGTTTAAATATTTTATAATAACCCAACGCTGTACCGCATAGGTTCACAGGTTCGTTTCTGCCTGTAATTTCAAGCTGATTCAAATATCTTGGAACATTCATTTTTATATCACAATCTTTACGAAATTTATACATCCAGCCACTATCTGCTTTACACCAGCCAGAACAATATGATACATAAATTGGTTTTGCTTCTTCATTTATTTTCTGAGCGACATAATTTAACAGTAAAGCCCCAATCTTTTCATTGTTGGCTTTTAATAAAAATTTAATTTCATTTAAATTAAAAATTTTTACAATACTTTTCGGATTAAATTTTTCGTATGGTACAATAATTTCAGTATCATTATTTAAAATAATAAGAAGTTCTTTTTCTTTATTATATTTTTTATCATAATCCAGAAAAAATACTTTTTTTATATCAAATTCAGCAAAAATAATATTTTTTCTTATAGAGTTTTCACTTGATTTTACATAATATAATCTATTATCATTGCCAATTAATTCTTCAGTAAATAAATCTTTTGATTTTAATAATTGCTGAATTTTATTCATTAGCATATTGTTATCATAAATAAGCTTTTTATTAAAATCGTTGCAATAATGTATTTGAGCTGTCATATAGCCTATTGCCTGTTGATAATTTTGTTCTTGATTAACATAACTATTAACTAATTCACAATTACCTTGTTCTTGATTATACATAAATTAGAGCCTCCTAAAAAATAAATTTTTATTTGTATAGAGGGGATTTTGCTCCCCTCAAATTATTAGATATTTAAAATAACAATAAACTCTCCATCATTAAGAACAATTTCATTACTTAATTTAGGTTTTACATCTAAACAATCAATAAAAATCTTTTCTCTTATTTTTTCCTTAACGACATCTAATGCTTTAGATAAATCATCATTTTCTGTATTTATATCCTAAAAATTAATAGAACTCACGATAAAACTGCCCTCCTCATTTTTCACAAGAACTACAAAAGAATTTGAATTTTCCTCGTTTTCTTCGAAGTATAAATCATTTAGTTTTTGAATTTCCTCATTTTTATGATTGTCTAACACGTGTATGTACGTATCAAGTGTAAAAGCTACAGAATAATGACCAAGAATTGCTGATAACGTTTTGCTATCCATTTTCCTTTCAAGTGAACGGCTGGCAAAAGTATGACGAAGAGCGTGAAAAGTCATATTTTCAATTCCCGCACTATTCAAAATTTTTTCATAATACTTTTTGAAAGTTTTCGGTTCAATAAATTTTCCAAGTTCGTTTGTAACTAATAATCCTAAATCATTGTACGCTCCTGCCGCCAATTCTTTATCTCTATCCTGAACCTTTTTCCAGCTTTTTAAGTCATTAACCGCCGCGTTAAGCAAGGGAATAGTCCGAACAGAATTTTCACTTTTCGGTGTTCCAAAAACAATTTCTGTGGTATTTTCTCCACTCGGTTCATACTTTGTCAATCTGTTTAATGTTTGGTTTACAGTCAGATTTCCATTGATAAAATCGACATCAGACCAGCGAAGACCCAAAAGCTCTCCCAAACGCAGCCCTGTTACAAGTTCCAAACGTATGAAAACACCATATCTACTTTTATAACTTGCGGAAATAAGATTTTTTTGCTGTTCAAGCGTTAAAATCTTTATATCAGGTTTTTCCTTTTAGGCAGCTCAATACATTCCGCCACGTTCTGAAAAATTATACTTTCTCGGCAAGCTCGCTGTAAAGCCTTGTGTAGAAACATGTTGATATTTCTCAATGTTTTTGGAGATAAACCATCTTCATATTTAAGATTATAAAACTCCTGAAGTAATTTAGGTGATAAATTACGCAATTTCAGATTATTAAACGCCGG